>JADGBD010000181.1 GCA_015231665.1 Gammaproteobacteria bacterium | reverse complement strand
AAGGTTTTCATCGGGTCAATTCCATGGGGCAGCGATTTTGGGCGCTGTATGTAGATCGGGCTTCAGCCCGACTGTCGCCCAAAGGGCGACCAGGTGCTGCCCATGGGTATGCCTTAGCCATTGCCAATGGCAACGCCAATCGGGCTAAAGCCAGACCTACAATCTCAATCATCATCATCCTCCAGCACCGGTGCCCAGCGGCGGGCTTCCAGCGTGCCGCGGCGGATCAGTGGCCAGATGGCGGCCAGCAGCATCAGCGGCAGCAGGATGAGGAACCAGCGCAGCAGGAGCACGCCCTCGGCGACGCGCAGGCTGAGGCCCTGCTGAAATCCGCTGCCGCCGCCCTCGGCGCTGAGCTGCAGCTGATAGGTGCCGGGCTCGGGTACCTTGAACAGCAGGCTGGCGCTTTGCGAGCCCTCGCTCCAGGATTCGCCGCCCTCAACGCCGTGGTAATAGCTGATCTCCTTGCCGGTGGTGAACAGCGGCTCGCCGTCCTTGAGCAGGCTCACCTCCAGCCAGAGCCAGGCGTTGTTGACGCCGCTGGAGAACTCCGCCTCCACCAGACGATCGACATTCTTGACCTCAAACGGCTGGGTCTCGACTCCCTCGGTCTGGCTGATCTGCTGCCAGTAAAAGCCTTGCTCCAGCACCCGCTCGCCACTGCCGATGACCAGCAACAGGAGCAGCACCACCAAGGCCAGGGCGGCAAACCAGCGGCCGTTGGCGCTCAGTGCCTGGCCCAGGGCGCTGGGCTTGAAGGGCATCGCCGGATGCACCCCGGAGGGCGGCCTGAGGCTGATGCCAAAGCCCTTGGCGATGACCTCGTGGTCGATGTATTCGCCGAGAAAATACTCCCATTCGTCACCCTCGTTCTCCTGATCGAGGACGAAGGGCGGAGCTATGGCCTCGGCCAGCTGCAGCTGGTCGCCCACCTCGGCGCGCCAGGGCAGCTCGCCGGCCACGTCCAGCACCTCGGCGGGATAGGCCTCGTAAAAGCGGAAGGAGCGCCCGCCCAGGCGAATCTTGTGCTTGGGCTGGAGCTGGGCCCAGCTGGTGGCGGGGAAGGGGATGTCGCGCTCGCGCCGGTGGAAGACGAAGTGCCCATTACTCCAGGAGAGAAAGGCGTAGCCGTGGGTGGGTGAGAACAGGCAGAACTCGGTCCAGACGTCCTCGGCGGCGCGGTAGCTGATCAGGCCGATGACGCGAAACTCAACCCCCTTGAGCGTGCCGAGCATGCCAAGCTGCAGGGGCAGATAGCTGCGTTTGTCATTGTCCTCGGCGTGGCGCTTGAGGATTTTGAAGTCGGCATGGCTGTCGAGCAGGGTACCGCAGTAGCTGCAGGTGAGGGTCTCCACCTTGTGGCCGCCGAACAGCTCCAGCGGTGCGCCGCAGGCGGTGCAGTTGATCTTGCGTACCTGGGTTGCCATCAGAGCGCCTCGATCTCGAAGGGGTCCATCCACTCGCCGAGATAGACCTCGGGCGCGGCGCCGGGGTCGTCGTACTCCAGGGTGATCAGCTGGCGGCCGGGGGCGGAGAGGTGGACATAATCAAAGCTGCGGTTGGGCTTGGCCAGTTGCGGCACGGCACCGGCCATGCCCTGATACTCGGCGCGGCCGAACTCGGTGGCGATCCAGCGGGTGTTGAACAGCTCCAAGGTCTTTTGCTGGCGAATCTGTGCCAGGGCGGGCAGGCTCAGCTTGGGCTGGGGCCGCTCCATGACGAAATCCCCTTCATCGACGCTGATCCAGACACCGGTATCTATATCGGTCTCGCACCACCATTCATCCCAGCTGCCGCGGCCGTAGCTGTAGCGGAGCATGCCGGTGGGCATCAGCAGGAGGTTACGGTAGCGGTATTGGCGACCGGGCTCGAACAGCGAGGGGTAGTCCGCCAGCTGCGCCTGCTGGCCGAGCAGGTCCGCGCCCTTGGTCCCCAGCAGCAACACCGAGCGGCAGTTGGCGCAGGCCACCAGGCGGCTGTCGGCGTAGGTCTTGGGCAGGGGCGCAGCGCAGGAGGGGCAGTTGAGCTGCCGGGTCTCCTGCTTGAACAGGACGCTGGGTGCCTTGGCCTTGGCCATGCTCAGTCGCTGCGCAGGGGGTTGCCGCAGTTGGCGCAGAACTTGGCCGTTTCCGGGCTCAGCTCGTTGCATTTGAGGCAGCGCAGCATGATTTGGGCCTGGGCTGCCGGTGCGGCGGGCTGGGCTGGCGGCTGGGTTGTCGCTTGGCCACCCAGGCCCATGGCCCCGGCCATCAGCTGACCCATGCCCAGCCCCATACCGGCGCCGACCCCGGCGGCGGCCAGACCGCCCTCGTTGCGTGCCGCATCGGGTATGGAGTTGGCCACCTGAAACTTGGTGTAGGCATCCAGATTGCCCACCGCCGCCATGCTGGCACGCTGGTCTATGGCCTGCTCCACCGCCTCGGGCAGGGAGACGTTCTCGATGAAAAAGGACTCCAGGCCCAGGCCGTAGCGGGCAAAATCTGCTTGCAGGGCCTGATGCAGGGCGCTGGAGAATTCGTTGAGGTTGGCCGCGTAGTCGAGGAAGGGGTGATCCGCCTCGCCGAAGAAATCGCTCAGGCGGGTGATGATGGTCTTGCGCAGCTGGTCCTCGATCTGGCTCACCCGGTAATGGCCCGAGGTGGCGCTGATCTCGGCCATCACCAAACGCGGGTCGAGGATGCGGATGGCGTAGATACCAAAGGCGCGCAGGCGCACCACGCCGAACTCGGGGTCGCGAATGGTCACCGGGTTTGGCGTGCCCCAGCGCAGGTCAGTGAACTGGCGGGTGTTGAAGAAATAGACCTCGGACTTGAACGGCGCGTTGAAGCCGCGGGTCCAGTTCTGCAGGGTGGTCAGCACCGGCAGGTTCTCGGTCTTGAGCTTGTAGTGGCCGGGGCCAAAGACATCGGCCACCTGGCCTTGATAGACAAAGATCGCCTGCTGGGTCTCGCGCACGATCAGGTCCGAGTCCATCTGGATCTCGCGGTTGTGGGTGGGGAAGCGATACACCAGGGTGTCGGTGGAATCATCCACCCACTCGATGACATCAATGAACTCACCGGCAATTTTGTCCCACAGACCCATAGCTACGCCCCTTTGGTTGGTTTGCTGGATACTGGCATGGAATGGCTTGGCCAATGGGTCAAGGCTAGCACCATCTGGCGAATTCGGCCAAGACTTGAGCCGTGCAAGCGAGGGAATGATAAAAAGCCCCTCTCCCCCCCGGGAGAGGGTTGGGGAGAGGGGCAGGATAGCTACGAGGGGCTGGCTTAACCCGCCAAGTCAGGGCGCAAAACGCAGGCTCAGGGGCTTCTGCATGTAGGCGTGGCGCACCTGGGCGTTGTCGAATACGGCAACGCCAAACAGATACTCGGCCTTGATGTCGTCGAACTGCACATCGGTCGGGCTGCCGGTCACCAGTTTGCGGCTGATCTCCAGGGTCCAGACGCCATCCTGCCAGTGCTGGGCGACGGCAATGTCGCCGCGGTCACCGGTGAAGGGGCTGACCAGGATCGAGGCCAGCTCGTCACCGGGCTGAAAGCGACTGTCATCCAAGGCCACGGCATCATCGCTCTTCAGCCAATAGGTGCCGCCCTTGTTGGCGGCAACGCCGTCCTTGTGCATGAACTCCGGTTTACCGTCTTTCAGCTCGATGTTCTTGTAGCCGCCGCCGTCTTTCTTGTCACTGTGGCGACCAGCGCCTTTGGCCTTCTCCGGATCAAACCGGGTGTGGTCCAGCCACTGGTCATCACTCTGCCCCACAACCCCGGTGCGCACGGATTTCAGATGCCAGATATCGCCCAGCTCGCCGGGATTCTCGGTGTACTTGTTGCCGAAGGGTTTGGGCGGTTCATCGTCATGGCAGGCGGCAAAGCAGCCGTCTTCGGCGAAGTCGGGCATGGAGTTGGCAATGGGCCAAATGAAGGCGGCTTTGTCTTCATAGTACTTGTTGTTGTCGCCGCCCTTGTCATCCGGGTCCTTGAGCTTCTTCCAGCTGCCGTCGGCCTGCTTGACGAAGGGCGCGCGGCGGACCGAATGGGTCGGGTCCTGATACTGCAGCAGCAGGTAGAGGCTATCGCCTACCCGCGCCGCCTTGAGGCTGCCGCTGGACTTGCCGTCCATCAGGTTGCTGCCTTTCTTGAAGTTGAGCTTTACGGCCTCAGCCTGCGCCCAAACCGGGTCGTCGGCCTGGCCATCAAGAGTGGGGGCTTGAGCGGCATTGATCGCCGTCAGGGTGGCGGCCTGGGTGGCTCCGGCAAGCAGCAACAGGCTGGCAGCCATAGTGATTTTATGGTTCATGGCATTAACTCCTCATGGGTGGGTGGATGCTTGGTTTTACCAAGTTTTTTATGGGGGTATTGGCTCCCCTTTGTTCAAGATGATGCCACAGAAGATGGCAGGCGTTGCGGAATTTTTTGCTGGCGGTGGTGGCGAGTGAGGTTGGATTTCTCCGCCAGGCTACTGGGAGCGATAAATTTTGCTGCAGCGGCGCAACAAAAAAGCCCGCACAGGGCGGGCTTCTAAGTTATTGATTTTATGGTGGCTATGCCGGGATTTGAACCTGGGACCCCATCATTATGAGTGATGTGCTCTAACCAGCTGAGCTACATAGCCGTAAGAAGAGGCGCGATTCTACTGAGCTTGGCGGGCTGGGTCAACGGTTTGCGTGCTGGCATTGGGGCGGGCAGGGTGGCGGGCGGGATTGGCGGCTTTTGACCCATGTCAAAGCGGCGCGGATGAAAAGAGGCGAGTATTCTGCTTGGGTATTACCGGAGACTGCCATGCTTAGACATCATCACGCCAATCCTGCGCGGCCGCCGTTGGAGATCGTT
>JADGBD010000180.1:2605-4851 GCA_015231665.1 Gammaproteobacteria bacterium | reverse complement strand
GACATCTCAGGCCTCCTCCGCCAGGCCGCCGAAAATCTCCAGCAGGCGCGGGATAAACTGGCGCAACTCGCCAACCATGATGGCAAAGTCCACATCGAAGCGGGCGATGGCGTCCTCGGGGTTGGCATCGCTCACCTGATCCTGCACCAGATCGAGGAACTTCAGCCGCCGCACCAGCAGATCGTCCGCGAGAACGCAGCCGAGACGCTCCTGCCATTCCACCGCCAAGCGCACCACCTGCTTGCCGGCGGCCAGGTGGCTGGCAATCTCGTCGCTGTCCAGGGCCTGGCGCCGGCAGCGGATGATGCCGCCCTCCTCGCTGGGCTCGCGCAGCTCGCATTCCTCCTGCATGAGAAAATCCGCCGGCGCCTCGCTGCTGACCCAGTGGGTAAACACGCTGGCCGGGGCATCGCGCACTGCCAGCGGCCGGGTCTTCAGCGAGCCCAGGGTCTCACGCAGCAAGCTGAGCAACTCCTCGGCGCGCTTGGTGCTGGCGCTATCGACGATGATCCAGCCGTTGGCCTCATCGATGTAGGCATAGGTGCGGCTGGAGCGGACAAAGGCCTTGGGCATGAGATCGACAATCAGCTCGTCGCGCATCTGCAGCTTCTGCTTGCGGCCGATCTTGCGGCCTTCCTTATCCTCCAGCGCCGCCACCCGCTCGTCCAGCTCCTCGCGCACCACCGAACTGGGCAGCAGCCGCTCCTGGCGGGTGGCACAGAGCATGATGCAGCCACTGGCGGCATGGGTGAGCAAATCGCCGTCGCGCCCCAGAGGCCGGTCCCAGCCCAGGGTCTCGGGCTCCAGGGAGCCGCAGGGACGGAAGGCCGCCTGCTCCAGGCGCTGATGCAGCTCCTCCGGGCTCAGGCCCAGGGGAGCAAGGAGTTGGTGGATCTGAAGATTCTTAAACCACATGATTCTGCCCGTGCAAAAGCGGGGAAGTTTACCCTAAGCCGAGGCGGGCGGGGACACATAAGGACGCAGAGCACGCGAAGAAGCGCAGAGAGCGCGGAGATGAAAAGGCTCCTGATGGCACAAGCTGCCACAAAGCTATCAGCATCCGCGTTAATTTGCGTTCATTTGCGGACCAGAACTCATCAAACAAACCACAAACCCATCAGCCGAGGTCGATCAGGGCAGCGTCCGCGCTCTCGCTGACCGGGTAAACCCGCAGCCGGTCGCAGTTCTCCCAGGGTCGATTGACCACCTCGCCGCTGCTGAGGCAGAAGCTGATGCCGTGATGGCGGCAGACAATAGCGCCATCGCGCAATTCACCATCGGCCAGGGGCACGCCAAAATGGCCACATTTGTTCTCGATGCAGTGCAATTGGCCCTGATAGCGCAGCAACAGCAGCCCCTCCGCCAGCACCTGCAACTCTCCCTCGCCGATGCTGGCAGGGTTGGCAACGCGAATCTGCGCCATGCTCGGGATCAGGCCTTGTAATTCCTATCCACCCAGCAGCGCGGCATTGCCTCGCCGGAGGGAAACAGCAGATCGGCCTTGGCGAAATCATCCGCTTCCGGCATCTCCTCTCCAGCGTGAAACCGGGCCTTGAGATGGGCCTGCGAAGGATCAAACAGCGCTGTCATATCAAGCACTTCCACTAGATCACCGTTGGTTTTGTGTTTCAGGAACATGGCACAACTCCCTATCTGGATCAACTCATGCAAACACCCCTGCAAAAACAGGGCTCCTACCTCAAGGATAGCCAAAATACTGGCCTGTGCTGCGGATTTCCGCGCCGCAGCGGCGCTGCGATTGCCGATCCCATAGGGTCGGGGCTGCGCTGGAATTCTACAATCTAACCAAGGTTGCTGCCCATTGGTCGGTCATTTTCGTTATGATTGCGCCCTTCTCTACTGGTTAACCTTCTGGTTAAAAGGCGACCCTTGATGTTGGTTCTGCGCGGGGCCCCGGCCCTTTCTGAATTTCGTCTCAACAAGCTGCAACAACGCCTGGCCGATGCCCTGGGTCTGGCGCCGGACCTGGAGCTGGAGCTGTACGCCGAGTACTGCCACTTTGCCGAGCTGGAACAGTCACTTGATGCAAGCGAACAGGCCGTACTTGAAGCCCTGCTGCGCTACGGCCCAAAGCGCGCCAGCCATGAACCCGAAGGTCAGCTGCTGCTGGTGACACCGCGCCCCGGCACCATCTCGCCCTGGTCGTCCAAGGCCAGCGACATCGCCCACAACTGCGGCCTGAGCAAGATCCGCCGCCTGGAGCGCGGTATCGCCTACTATCTCAA
>JADGBD010000180.1:0-2505 GCA_015231665.1 Gammaproteobacteria bacterium | reverse complement strand
CCACGGCCGATGATCAGCGTCGATGTCCTCGAAGGCGGCCGCGAGGCCCTGGTGCAGGCCAACAGCGAACTGGGTCTGGCCCTGTCGGCGGACGAGATCGATTACCTAGTGGACAGCTTCCAGGCGCTGGAGCGCAATCCCACGGACGTGGAGCTGATGATGTTTGCCCAGGCCAATTCCGAGCACTGCCGGCACAAAATCTTCAACGCCGACTGGATCATCGATGGCGAGCGCCAGCCCGACTCCCTGTTCAAGATGATCCGCAACACCACCGAGGTTTCCCCTGCCGGCGTGCTCTCTGCCTACAGCGATAACGCTGCGGTGATGGAAGGCCCACAGGGTCTGCGCTTCTTCGCCGATCCGACGACCGGCCGTTATCTGGAATCGGCAGAGCCTATTCATATTTTGATGAAGGTGGAGACCCACAACCATCCCACCGCCATCTCACCCGACCCCGGTGCCGCTACCGGCTCCGGCGGTGAGATCCGCGATGAGGGCGCCACCGGCCAGGGCTCCAAGCCCAAGGCAGGGCTCACCGGCTTTTCCGTCTCCAACCTGCGCATCCCCGGCGCCGAGCAGCCCTGGGAGCAGGACTTCGGCCGCCCCGAGCGGATTGTCTCGGCCCTGGACATCATGCTCGAAGGCCCCATTGGCTCGGCCGCCTTCAATAACGAATTCGGCCGCCCGAACCTTTGCGGCTACTTCCGCAGCTATGAAATGGCGGTGCCCGGCCCCGATGGCGAGGAACTGCGCGGCTACCACAAGCCGATCATGCTCGCCGGCGGCCTGGGCAACATCCGCGCCGAACATGTCGAGAAAAAACCCTTCCCCGCCGGCACGCCCCTGGTAGTGCTCGGTGGTCCGGCCATGCTCATCGGCCTGGGCGGCGGCGCCGCCTCGTCGATGGACTCCGGTCGCTCCGCCGCGGACCTGGACTTTGCCTCGGTACAGCGGGCCAACCCGGAGATGGAGCGGCGCTGCCAGGAGGTCATCGACCGCTGCTGGGCCCAGGGCGAGGCCAACCCCATTCTATTCATCCACGATGTCGGCGCCGGCGGTCTGTCCAACGCCCTGCCGGAGCTGGTGCACGACAGCGGCCGCGGCGGCCGTTTCGAGCTGCGCACCCTGCCCTGCGATGACTCCGGCATGTCGCCCATGGAGATCTGGTGCAACGAGTCGCAGGAGCGCTATGTGCTGGCAGTGGATGCCGAGCGCCTGGACGACTTCCAGGCCATCTGCGAGCGCGAACGCTGCCCCTATGCGGTGGTCGGCGAGGCCACCGAGGAACAACGTCTGCTGCTGGGAGATGCCCAGTTCGGCAATCAGCCCATCGACATGTCCATGTCCCTGCTGTTCGGCAAGCCGCCGCGGATGCTGCGGGATGTGCATCGCCGCCCCTTCCACAAAAAGAAGCTGGAACTGGGCGACATCGACCTTAAGGAGGCACTGCTGCGGCTGCTGCGCCTGCCCACGGTGGCAGACAAGACCTTCCTCATCACCATCGGCGACAGATCCATCACCGGCTTGGTGGCGCGGGATCAGATGGTCGGGCCCTGGCAAGTGCCGGTGGCCGACTGCGCCGTCACCCTCAGCGACTACCAGGGCTACGCCGGTGAGGCCATGGCCATGGGCGAGCGCACCCCCCTGGCGCTGCTCAAGGCCCCCGCTTCCGGGCGCATGGCGGTGGCCGAGGCCATCACCAACCTCGCGGCGGCGGACGTGCAGCGCCTCGGCGACATCAAGCTCTCGGCCAACTGGATGGCTGCCGCCGGCCACACCGCCGAGGATGCCAAGCTCTACAACACAGTGCATGCGGTGGCCATGGAGCTGTGCCCGCAGCTGGGCATTGCCATCCCGGTAGGCAAGGACTCCATGAGCATGAAGACCGTCTGGCAGCAGGGCGACAAGCCGCGGGAGATGGCCGCGCCCCTGTCGCTCATCGTCTCCGCCTTTGCCCCGGTGGCCGATGTGCGCCGTTGCCTGACGCCGCAGTTGCGCCTGGATCAGGGCGACAGCGACCTGATCCTGATCGATCTGGGTCAGGGCAAAAACCGCATGGGCGCCTCCTGCCTCGCCCAGGTCTATGGCCAACTGGGCCGACAGGGGCCAGACCTGGACGACCCCGAGCTGCTCAAGGCCCTGTTTCAGCTGCTGGTGGAATGCCGCCAGCAGGGATGGGTGCTGGCTTACCACGACCGCTCCGATGGCGGCCTGGCGGTGACCCTGTGCGAGATGGCCTTTGCCGGCCGCTGCGGCCTCGACATTCGCCTCGATGGTCTGGGGGATAACCCGCGCAGGGCCCTGTTCTGCGAAGAGCTGGGGGCAGTGCTGCAGGTGCGCCGCAAGCACAGCCAGCAGGTGCTGCAACGCATCGGCGAGCTGGGTCTGGGCAAGCACAGCCGGGTTATCGGCAGCCCCAACGGGACTGAGCAGATTCGCTTGGTCCACGCCGGCAAGCTGTTGCTGGAAATGAGCCGGGTAGAGCTGCAACAGGCCTGGAGCCAG
>JADGBD010000179.1 GCA_015231665.1 Gammaproteobacteria bacterium | reverse complement strand
GCACCAAAGCGCTGGCTGAGCGAAGCCGAAGCCAGCCGCCGCTCGCTTCGGCTCCTTGCTCAACCAGGATGTCCGGTCCTTCCCTGTGGCCGATCTCGATTCGGATGACGTCGAGACCGCATCATCCACCGTATCGACCGATAAACCGGGATAACAGATGGATGCCTTTGCATCGATCCGTGAAATCTGCGGTTTGACCTGGCATTGCGAGGTTACAATAAGGACACTGATGGTCGCGAGAACATGCCTGTGAACGACATCCTGCTGAGCCTGAACCAGATCACCAAGCGGTTCGACAAGGAGCCGGTGCTGCAGGAATTCAACCTGGACATCCGCAACGGCGAGTTCTTCACCCTGCTCGGCCCCTCGGGCTGCGGCAAGACCACCATTCTGCGCCTGATCGCCGGTTTCGAGCGGCCGGACCAGGGCCAGATCCTGCTTGATGGTGTCGACCTGGCCCGCATCCCGGCAGAGAAGCGGCCGGTCAATACCGTGTTCCAGAGCTATGCGCTGTTTCCGCACATGAACGTGTTCGACAACGTCGCCTTTGGCCTGCGCATGGCCGGGGTGAGCCGCGCCGAGATCGCCGAGCGGGTGCGCGAGGCGCTGGCGGCGGTGCAGCTGGAGGGGATGGATCAGCGCAAGCCGCACCAGCTCTCCGGTGGCCAGAAGCAGCGCGTGGCCATCGCCCGTGCCCTGATCAATCGCCCCCGCTTGCTGCTGCTGGACGAGTGCCTGAGTGCGCTCGACTACAAGCTGCGCCAGCAGATGCAGAGCGAGCTGAAACGGCTGCAGCGCCGCCTCGGCATCACCTTCGTCTATGTCACCCACGACCAGGAGGAGGCCCTGTCCATGTCCGATCGGGTGCTGGTGCTGCACCAGGGTCAGGCGCTGCAGATCGGCACCCCGCGGGAGATTTACGAGTCGCCGCGCAGCCTGTTCGTGGCGCGCTTCATCGGCGAGATCAACATCTTCGACGGCACTATCACCGAGGTGCTGGGCGAGTTCCACTACGCTGCCCGCATCGCCGGCATCGACAAGCGCATCCAGGCCGACCAGCGACTTGCGGTGGGCGACCGCGTCCACGTCATGCTGCGCCCGGAGGACCTGCGCATCGAATACCTGGAAGACGCCCCCAGCGACAGCAGCGGCTTTGTCGGCCGGGTGCTGGAGCGCAGCTACACCGGCCAGACCCTGAAATCGCATATCCTGCTCGACAACGGCCAGGAACTGATCGCCAACGAGTTCTTCAACGAGGACGACCCCGACTTCGACTACCGCATCGACCAGCGTGTCTGGGTCGACTGGGTCGCCGGCTGGGAGCACGTGATCCCGGTGGACGCCAGCTGATGCTGCGGCCGGCGATCATCATCCTCACCCTGGGCTGGCTGGGCCTGTTCGTGCTGGCGCCGCACCTGCTGGTGGTGCTGACCAGCCTGATGACGCCGCACCCGCAGCACCTGGGCACCTACCCCTTCACCCTGGACGCCTACGTTCAGCTGCTGGACCCGCTCTATGCCAGCGTGTTGCTCGACAGCCTCGGCCTGGCGGCGCTGACCACGCTGATCTGCCTGCTGCTCGGCTATCCCTTCGCCTACACTATCGCCGGCTTGTCGACGCGCTGGCGTGCCCTGCTGCTGTTCCTGCTGATCGTGCCGTTCTGGACCAACAGCCTGATCCGCACTTACGCCATCAAGCTGATCCTCGGCAACAAGGGTCTGATCAACGGCAGCCTGATGAACCTGGGCCTGATCGACCAGCCCCTGCAACTGCTTTACACCCCATTCGCCGTGGTGTTCGGTCTGGTCTACATCCTGTTTCCCTTTTTCGTGCTGCCGCTGGTGTCGAGCTTCGACAAGCTCGACCCGGGCCTGCTGGAGGCGGCCAACGACCTTGGTGCCAGCCGCTGGCAGCGGTTTCGCCATGTCGTCCTGCCGCTGACCATGCCCGGCGTCATCGCCGGCAGCCTCATCGTGTTCCTGCCGGCGATGGGCATGTTCTACGTCGCCGATCTGCTCGGCGGCGCCAAGAACCTGCTGCTCGGCAATGTCATCAAGAACCAGTTCCTGCTGGTGCGGGACTGGCCCTTCGGCGCCGCCCTCAGTGTCACCCTGATCCTGCTGATGGCCGGGCTGTTGCTGCTCTATGCCTGGTCAAACCGGCGCATCCACCGGCGCGGGGGGCTCGACGATGAAAATCTTTAACCGTAGCCTGGTGGTTCTGCTGTTCCTGATCCTCTACCTGCCCATCGGCGTGCTGGTGGTCAACTCCTTCAACGCCTCCCGCTACGGCCACAGCTGGAAGGGCTTCTCCCTGCAGTGGTACGAGAAGCTCTGGCACAACGAGGCGCTGATGCAGGCCTTTTTCAATTCACTGACCATCGCCACCCTGGCCGCGACCATCGCCACAATCCTCGGCACCCTGATGGCCCTGGCCATCTACCGCTACCGCTTTCGCTTCAAGGCGATGGCCACCGGCATGCTGTTCGTGGTGATGATGTCGCCGGACATCGTGCTCGCCATCACCTTCCTGGTGATCTTTCTGGCGGTCGGCATCACGCTGGGTTTCTGGTCGCTGCTGATCGCCCACATCACCTTCTGCCTGCCCTTCGTGGTGATCACGGTATACGCGCAACTCAAGGACTTCGACCCCAACCTGCTGGAGGCCGCCCAGGATCTCGGCGCCAGCGAGAGCCGCATCCTGCTGCGCATCATCCTGCCGCTGGTGTTGCAGGCAGTAGTGGCCGGCTGGCTGCTCAGTTTCACCCTCTCCCTCGACGATGTCATCATCAGCTCGTTTGTCACCGGCCCCGGATATGAGATATTGCCCATCCGTATCTTCTCCATGGTCAAGGTGGGCGTATCCCCCGAGGTCAATGCCCTGGCCGCGCTGCTGCTGGCCCTGTCCCTGCTTTTGGTGACGATCGCAACCCTGTTAACCCGCAACAAGGCAAAATCATGACAATCCGTACCCTTAGCGCAAGCCTGCTGTTTCTGTTCAGTCTCTCGGCCTTCGCCGGCGGCAAGGTGGTGGTCTACAACTGGGCCGAGTACATCCCGGACGGGGTGCTGGACGACTTCACCAAGGAGACCGGCATCCAGGTGGAATACTCCACCTACGAGAACAACGAGGTGATGTACGCCAAGCTGCAACTGCAGAAGGGCAAGGGCTACGACGTCGTGGTGCCCTCCACCTACCTGGTGTCGAAGATGCGCAACGAGGGCCTGCTGCACCCGCTCGACAAAACCAAGCTCACCAACCTCAAGCACCTCGACCCGGACCTGCTGGACAAGCCCTACGACCCGGGTAACCAGTTCAGCCTGCCCTACCTGTGGGGCAGCACCGCCATCGGCGTCAACAGCGAGGCGGTCGATCCCAAGACGATTACCGCCTGGCAGGACCTCTGGGACCCCAAGTGGCAGGGCAAGCTGCTGCTGACCGACGATGTCCGCGAGGTCTTCCACATGGCCTACAAGGTGCTCGGCTTCTCCACCAACACCACCGACCCGGAACAGATTCGCCAGGCCTACGAAAAACTGCAGACCCTGATGCCCAACGTGCTGGTGTTCAACGCCGATGCACCCCGTGAGCCCTTCCTGGCTGGCGACGTCAATCTGGGCATGATCTGGAGCGGCGAGGCGGCCATGGCCAATGCCGAGAACCCGGCCATCCACTACGTCTACCCGAGCGAAGGGGCAGGCTTCTGGATCGACAGCCTCGTGATCCCGGCCGGTGCCGAGAACGTCGCCAACGCCCATGCCTTCATCGACTACATGCTGCGGCCCGAGGTGGCGGCCAAGACCGTCGAGGCAATCGGCTACGCCTCCCCCAACCTGGCCGGCAAGGCCCTGCTGGATGAGGCCACTCGCACCAACCCGATCATTTTTCCGGCCGAGGACGTGATCCGCAACGGCGAGTTCCAGCAGGACATCGGACCCGCGGCAGTCGAGTTGCTGAACGGCTACTGGGAAAAGCTCAAGACCGGCCGCTGAACGGGTCAGGCCATTAGCTCGCTATCATCAAGGCCGGCGGGGATGTGCAACACCAATCCGTGCAGAGGTCGCCCTGTGCGCAGCATCCTGTGACGGCAACCAATGGTCAGTTGCCGTCATTGGCTAAGGCCGATGCCAGCTGCAAGCAGCACACTATGTGCTGCTTTTTGGCCGTTGCTGACCAGAGGTCATTGAGTTCAGGGCGGGTTCAAGTTCGGCAAGTTTTCGAATCCAGATTCCTCGCCCGGAGTATTCAATTCGTGCCGCATGATCAAACTGGTCGTAATCGATTGGGTAAACGATAGAAGGTTTGTCGAGTTGCAAGCACTGGTACATGATGCCCGCTCCACCGTGGTGGACCACGAGGTCGTAGCGGTGCAGAAATCTTCCGTAATCGATGTAGGGCAGTCTCTGGAAGTTGTCGAGTCGCTCCATCGCGGAAGCTGCCATGTCGCCGTCCGAAAAATGAAAAACCAGCTCGGGGCGGCGTTCTGCAATCTCCCGCACAATGCGAGCAACCGAATCCTTGTGCCAGTGAAGGTGAGTGCCTAGTGTTACCAATACATGTCTTTTGTCGGGCAAGAATTCGGGTTCGACCCTGTTCGGGCTAGGTGGGTGGTAGAGTTTAGCCCCAATGAACCGGAGAGATTCTGGCCAACTCCGGGGGAATTCGAACCGCTGATCTCCCAGTGCAAGAATCCGATCCGCCGAATAGGCTGCCTCGCTTCCATCCTCCCGATAGAGGCGATCAAAACCAACCCGGGACAGTTCAGACCGGTAGAGCCAGAACATCACTCTTTTGAAAAAACGCACCTTCTTTCTAGCGAGATGGTTCCTGATCCTCCCCGCAAGATTTGTCT
>JADGBD010000178.1 GCA_015231665.1 Gammaproteobacteria bacterium | reverse complement strand
AATTGACGACATTGACTCTGGACTGGGGACTCGCAAGTTGCCAGGGTTGTGTTTGGCGAAACCGCCAATGGAGAATTCTGCTTTACATTTTTCCCGTTTGTGCCAGAATCTGACTCCTTAATCAGATTCTAATATGCCCGGCTGGACTGGGTTTTTTGTCCCTGCAATTTGGAGATTCCCATGAAGAAGCATTTCGCAATCGTCGCCGCCACCGCACTGCTGGCTGTTTCCGGTCTGGCCCAGGCCGAGCGCACTGGCGAGCAGGTTTACAACGGCCCCTGCAAGGTTTGCCACGAAGCCGGCGTGGCTGGCGCCCCCAAGCTCGATGACAAGGCCGCTTGGGCTCCGCGCATCGCCACCGGGATGGACGCTCTGCTGAAGACCGTGCAGACCGGCAAGAACGCCATGCCCCCCAAGGGCACCTGCATGGACTGCACCGATGCCGAACTCAAGGCAGCGGTTGAGTACATGACCTCCAAGGCCCAGTAATTCCGCTTTGTAGCGGCGCAGGGATGCGCCACAAATCCCCGTCCTGCTCCTGCTGATTTTGCCCCCTTATCTGCTAGCCCTCATCTGGCAACCTTCATCTGATAGAATTGCGCCTCTTTGTCCAGAGGTGACTGCATGACCGTTCGCACCCGTTTCGCCCCCAGCCCCACCGGCTATCTGCACGTGGGCGGCGCCCGTACCGCACTGTTTTCCTGGCTCTATGCGCGCAAGCACGGCGGCCGCTTTGTGCTGCGCATCGAGGATACCGATCTGGAGCGCTCCACCCAGGAGTCGATCAATGCCATCCTCGAGAGCATGACCTGGCTCGGCCTGGACTATGACGAAGGCCCCTTCTACCAGACCCATCACTTCGAGCGTTACAACGAGGTCATCGGTGAGCTGCTGCAGAAAGGCCTGGCCTATCGCTGCAGTTGCAGCAAGGAGCGGCTGGAAAGCCTGCGCGAGCAGCAGATGGCGCGCAAGGAAAAACCGCGCTATGACGGCCACTGTCGGCAACGCGAGGTCAGCCCCGACGAGCCCCATGTGATCCGCTTCAAGAACCCCACCGATGGCGTGGTGCTGGTGGAGGACCTGATCCGCGGCCGCGTGCCCTTCAGCAATGCCGAGCTGGATGACCTGATCATCCGCCGCTCCGATGGCGCCCCCACCTATAACCTCAGCGTGGTGGTGGACGACCACGACATGGGCATCAGCCACGTCATCCGCGGCGATGATCACCTGAACAACACGCCGCGCCAGATCAATATGCTCAAGGCCCTGGGCTGGGCGGTGCCGCAGTACGGCCATGTGCCCATGATCCTGGGGGATGACGGCGCCCGCCTGTCCAAGCGCCATGGTGCGGTCAGCGTCATGCAGTATAAGGAGGCTGGCTTCCTCCCCGAGGCCATGCTCAATTACCTGGTGCGCCTGGGCTGGTCCCACGGTGATCAGGAGCTGTTCAGCATCGACGAGATGGTCCAGCTGTTTGAGCTCAGCGCGGTGAACAAGTCCGCCTCCAGCTTCAACACCGAGAAGCTCAGCTGGATCAACCAGCAGTACATCAAGAACGCCGACCCCTTGCGCGTGGCCCATCTGCTCGCCACCCACCTGGGGGATCGCGGCATAGACCCCGCCGAGGGACCGGAGCTGGCGGCAGTGGTAGAGGCCCAGCGCGAGCGCGCCAGCACTCTGGAAGAACTGGCGCAGATCAGCCTGTTCTACTACCGAGACTTCACCAGCTATGACGAAAAGGCGGCGAAAAAGGCCTTCAAGGCCGAGGCCCTGAGCGCACTGCAAGCGATCAAGCCGCGCCTGGCGGAGTTGGCGGACTGGAACCGCGAGGCCATCCACCAAGCCCTGGAGCAGACGGTGGCAGAGCTGGGTATAGGCTTTGGCAAACTCGGCATGCCCCTGCGCCTGGCGGCCACCGGCGGCGCACCCTCGCCGGAACTGGACCTCACCCTCTATCTGGTCGGCCAGAGCGCCTGTCTGCGCCGCATCGACCAGGCGATCAACCACATTCAGCAGCAGGAAACCCCCGCATGAGCAGCGAAGCCCCCAAGGCCGGCAGCAACTTCATTCGCCAGATCATCGATCAGGACCTGGCCAGCGGCAAACATAACCAGGTGCACACCCGCTTTCCGCCGGAGCCCAACGGCTACCTGCACATTGGCCATGCCAAATCCATAGTGCTCAACTTCGGCATTGCCCAGGACTATCAGGGCAAGTGCAACCTGCGCTTTGACGACACCAATCCGCACAAGGAGAACCAGGAGTTTGTCGAGGCGATCAAGACCGACGTGCGCTGGCTGGGCTTCGACTGGCAAGAGCGGCTGTTCTTCGCCTCCGACTACTTCGAGCAGCTGTATCAATTCGCCCTGGAGCTGATCGATCAGGGCCTGGCCTACGTCTGCGAACTGGACGCCGAGCAGACCCGCCTCTACCGCGGCACCCTCAAGGAGCCGGGGCGCAACAGCCCCTATCGCGAGCGCCGCATCGGCGAGAATCGCGACCTGTTCCAGCGCATGCGCGCCGGTGAATTCCCCGATGGCAGCAAGGTGCTGCGTGCCAAGATCGATATGGCCTCGCCCAACATCAATCTGCGTGATCCGGTGCTCTACCGCATCCGCCACGGCGTGGTGCATCACCAGACCGGCGCCCAGTGGTGCCTTTATCCGATGTACGACTACACCCACCCCATCTCCGATGCCCTGGAGGGGGTGACCCACTCCCTCTGCACCCTGGAGTTCGAGGACCACCGGCCCTTCTACGACTGGGTGCTGGCCCACCTCAGCGTGCCCTGCCAGCCGCAGCAGATCGAATTCTCCCGCCTCAACCTGGAATACACCGTGGTGAGCAAGCGCAAGCTCACCCAGCTAGTCAGCGAGGGCCATGTCAGCGGCTGGGATGACCCGCGCATGCCCACCCTGGCCGGCCTGCGTCGGCGCGGCTACACCCCGGCGGCGATCCGCGAATTCTGCCAGCGCATCGGCGTCACCAAGGCGGAAAACCGGGTGGAGATGGGCGTGCTGGAAAACTGCATCCGCGAGGACCTGGACGCCAAGGCCCCCCGCCGCATGGCCGTGCTGCGCCCGCTCAAGCTGGTGATCGAAAATTACCCGGCAGACCGGCTGGAGCTGCTCGAGGCAGCCAACCACCCCAAGGATGAAGCCCAGGGCAGCCGCCAGATCGCCTTCAGCCGCGAGGTCTATATCGACCGCGATGACTTCGTCGAAGTGGCACCCAACAACAAGTGGAAGCGGCTGGTGGCCGGTGGTGAAGTACGCCTGCGCAACGCCTACGTGATCAAATGCGAGCAGGTGATCAAGGACGCCAGCGGCGCCATCAGTGAGCTGCGCTGTAGCTACGACCCCGCCACCCTCGGCGCCAATCCTGAGGGCCGCAAGGTCAAAGGCGTGATCCACTGGGTATCCGCCAGCCACAGCCTGGAAGCCGAGGTGCACCTGTACGACCGCCTGTTCAATCGCCCCAACCCGGAGCAGGTGGAAGAAGGCGGCGATTTTCTCGATGCAGTCAACCCCGACTCCCTGCAGATCCTCAGCGGCTGCCGTCTGGAACAAGCCCTGGCCGAGGCCCAGCCCGGTGAGCCTGTGCAGTTCGAGCGCGAGGGCTACTTCAACCGCGACCCCGAGCCGGGCCGGCTGGTGTTCAACCGCACCGTCGGCCTGCGCGACAGCTGGGCCAAGATCGAGCAGGAGTCTGTCCCTGGCTGATCCGGCCAGCGGTCATTTTAGTGAAATTATTTTCAAAAAAAGGCCGTCAAGGGCTAGACAGAAGACCCCTGCATCTCTAACATACGCGCTTCCTTGAACGGGGCCATAGCTCAGCTGGGAGAGCGCAACACTGGCAGTGTTGAGGTCGGCGGTTCGATCCCGCCTGGCTCCACCAAGTTTTTTTTGAAAAAGTCCTAAGTCCCCTTCGTCTAGCGGCCTAGGACCCCGCCCTTTCACGGCGGTAACAGGGGTTCGAACCCCCTAGGGGACGCCAAAAAAAGAAACAGGCACTTAGCGCAAGCCAAGTGCCTTTTTTCTTGCCCGAATTTAGCTCATCTCCCGCCCGACAACTCACTTCAGCAACTTATCCGCCGGAATGCTCGCACCCGGCACCGCCAGCCCCAGAGGCTCTGCATTACCCGGCTGCCCCGGCGTTGCCGATTCATAGGTCGCGCTGTGAATCGCCACCACCACCAGGCCCTGGCCCTCACGCAGCATCAGCGGTGAACCCGAGTCCCCCTTGATCGCGTCACAATCATGCACAACCAACTCCCCCGTGCTCGCCTTGCCCTTGAGCAGGCAATGCTCATCGAGGGTCAGAATGTAGGGCCTGTCCTTGCTGAACCCAGCCTGGAGGACGAAGTCATCGACACCCCGGCGGGCCAGTTGCGCCGCGTTCAGACGTCGCAGCGGGATCGGCGGCACCTGGGTGATGGGTTGCTCCAGATCGAGCAAGGCCCAATCTCGCTGCACCATCGACAACTCCACCTCGCCACCTTGCCTTTGCTGATAATCCGGATGATGGTGAATGCGGCGGACATTGGAATGGGCCAGATAGGCCTCTTTGTGATAGCCCGCAACGAAGAACAGGAACTCGCCCGGAATCGGCCGGTTGGTTTCTCGGTTCCAGATGCAATGGGCCGCGGTCAGCACCTGCCGAGGGCTGATCAGCACCCCGGTGCAAAAGCCCATGCCAGCCTTATGGATTCTACCTATGGCCTGCCACGGCGGCTCGGCGCCATTGACCCATACCCGATTATCCGTCCCCTTGATGCCATGGGGCTGAAGCTCGGCTGCAATCGGCCCGGCCAGCCAGACCAGCAACCCCAGCACCAGCCAGGGCAAGACTACATCCCGTTC
>JADGBD010000177.1 GCA_015231665.1 Gammaproteobacteria bacterium | reverse complement strand
CCCGGCAAGGTGCCCATGCGGGTGATTCGCCAGCGCTACGGTCAGTCGGTGCGTCAGGAGGTGATGGGCGACCTGATCCAGTCCAGCTTCTTTGAAGCGGCGCACAAGCAGAATATCTCCCCGGCAGGCCTGCCGCGCATCGACGAACTGGATTTGGATGCTGCCCGCTATGTGGCGGTATTTGAGGTCATGCCTGAGATCAGCCTGGCAGATATGTCCGGGGTCAGCATCAAGCGGCCGCAGGTGGAGATTGCCGATGCCGATGTGGACAGGATGGTCGAGCAACTGCGCAAGCAGCGCGCCTCCTGGGTGGCAGTGGAGCGGCCGGCGCAGGACGCTGATCAGGTGTTGGTCAGCTTCAAGGGTTACGTCGATGACGAGGCCTTCGAAGGCGGCAGCGCCGAGGATGTGCCCGTGGTGCTGGGTTCCGGCAGCCTGATCGAAGGCTTCGAGAGCGGCCTTCTCGGCGCCTCGGCCGGCGATAGCCGCAGTTTGGATTTGAAGTTCCCCGAGGATTATCGGGTCGAGCATCTGGCCGGCAAGGACTCCCGCTTTGAGATTCAGGTCAAGGAAGTGCGTGAGCAGCAGCTGCCGGAGATCAACGAGGCCTTCATCAAGGAGTTTGGCATCGCCTCCGGCGACCAGGCGGATTTCCTTGCCGATATTCGCAAGAACATGAGCTTCGAGCTGAAACAAAAGCTCAAGGGCACGATCAAGGATCGGGTGATGGACGCCCTGATTGCGACCCACCAGTTGCTGGTCCCCGAGGCCCTGATCAATCAGGAAGCCGAGGGCTTGAAGAAGCAGACCCAACAAAACATGGCCCGTCAGGGTCACAGCAGCAGCCTGAATCTGCCGCTGGAGATTTTCAAGGATCAGGCCAAGCGCCGCGTCACCCTGGGCCTGCTGGTGGGCGAGATCATCAAGCAGCATGCACTCAAGGTGGAGGCCGAGCGGGTTAAGGAGTTCATCGAAGATTACGCCCAGAGCTATGAGCAACCCCAGGAAGTGATCGACTACTACAGCAACAACAAGGATGCACGGGCGACCGTGGAAAACCTGGTGCTGGAAGATCAGGTGGTGGATTGGGTGATGCAGCAGGTCAAGATCGAAGATGAGCCTCTGGCATTTGATGCCTTCATGAATCCGGGTAAGGAATAAGCTGATGATCGAAATGATGGACAAGGGTAGCCGGGCGGGCATGCCGCCGGTACAGAACCTGGGTCTGGTGCCCATGGTGGTGGAGCAGACCTCCCGTGGCGAACGGGCCTATGACATCTACTCGCGCCTGCTCAAGGAGCGGGTGATCTTCCTCATCGGCCCGGTGGAAGACTACATGGCCAACCTGGTGGTGGCGCAGTTGCTGTTTCTGGAGTCGGAGAATCCGGACAAGGACGTGCACCTCTATATCAACTCACCCGGTGGTTCGGTGACCGCGGGCATGGCCATCTACGACACCATGCAGTTCATCAAGCCGGATGTCTCCACCATGTGCATCGGCCAGGCCGCCAGTATGGGCGCACTCCTGCTCGCCGGCGGTGCCAAGGATAAGCGCTTTGCCCTGCCGCATTCGCGGGTGATGATCCACCAGCCCCTGGGCGGTTATCAGGGTCAGGCCACGGACATTGAGATCCACGCCCGTGAAATCCTCCTGCTGCGCGACAAGCTCAACAGCATCCTAGCCGATCACACCGGCCAGGAACTGAGCGTGATCGAGCGCGATACCGATCGCGACAACTTCATGAGCGCCGAATCCGCCAAGGAGTATGGCCTCATCGATCAGGTCATCAGCCAGCGGGTCAGCATCGACAAAGACAAGTAATTCTTCCCTCTCCCAACCCTCTCCCGGGGGGGGCGACTGCAGGGCCACCGATGATCCAGTCATCGGTCTGGCATGACCTGCATCCCTGTAGGCCCGATGCAGGAGGTAGAACAGCGTCTGGAGCAGCTGTCGAGGGAGCAACCGGGCTTTGCGACTTTCAGGATAAAGTGGGCAAAATCCAGGGCCAAGGCCCCATCTGCATCTTTCCAAGGTCATTTCCCTGTAACCGACCGGGTAGCTTTGTTTGCGCTGACCCCTCGATGGGTTATGATTTGGCCATTCCATTGCACCGGTGGCGGATAATTCAGCGTCTGATGGCTCAATCAGGCTGGATTTTCCGCAAAACCGGACATCACGAGGCGATCTATGGCACATGACAAACGCGGCAAGGACGATTCCAAGCCACTCTACTGCTCTTTTTGCGGCAAAAGTCAGCATGAAGTCAAAAAACTCATCGCAGGCCCCTCCGTTTTCATCTGCGATGAATGTGTTGAGCTCTGTAACGACATCATCCGCGAGGATATGGATAACAGCGAGGATGCCGGTCAGGGTTCCCTGCCCAAGCCGCATGAGATCAAGGAGCGTCTCGATCAGTACGTGATCGGCCAGGCGGCGGCGAAGAAGGTGCTGGCGGTGGCGGTGTACAACCACTACAAGCGCCTGCAGTCGAATATGCAGCAGGACGATGAGATCGAGATTGCCAAGAGCAACATCCTCCTCATAGGTCCCACCGGCTCGGGCAAGACCCTGCTGGCCGAAACCCTGGCGCGCCTGCTCAATGTGCCCTTCACTATTGCCGATGCCACCACCCTCACCGAGGCGGGTTACGTTGGTGAGGACGTGGAAAACATCATCCAGAAACTGCTGCAGAAGTGCGACTACGATGTGGAGCGGGCGCAGACCGGCATCGTCTACATTGACGAAATCGACAAAATCTCGCGCAAGGGCGAGAACGTCTCCATCACCCGCGATGTCTCCGGCGAAGGCGTGCAGCAGGCCCTGCTCAAGCTGATCGAAGGCACCGTCGCCTCGGTGCCGCCCCAGGGCGGGCGCAAGCATCCGCAGCAGGAATTCCTCCAGGTGGACACCTCGAACATCCTCTTCATCGTCGGTGGTGCCTTTGCCGGCCTGGATCGGGTGATTCGGGACCGCTCCGAGAAGGGCGGCATCGGCTTCTCCGCCGAGGTGCGCAGCAAGAACGAAAAGGCCAATGTGGGCGAGGTGCTGGCCAATGTGGAGCCGGAAGACCTGATCAAATACGGACTGATTCCCGAATTCATCGGCCGCCTGCCGGTGGTGGCCACCTTGGAGGAGTTGGACGAAGAGGCCCTGATCCAGATCCTGGTGGAACCCAGAAACGCCCTCAGCAAGCAATACAACCGTCTGTTCCAGATGGAAGGGGTGGAGTTGGAATTCCGCAAGGATGCCCTTGGCGCCATCGCCCGCAAGGCCATGGAGCGCAAGACCGGCGCCCGCGGCCTGCGCACCATTCTTGAGCACATTCTCCTCGACACCATGTTCGATCTGCCCACCATGGAAAACGTCAGCAAGGTGGTGGTGGACGAGTCTGTGGTCAACGGTGCTACCCCGCCCTTTGTCGTCTACAGCGCCAATCCGGAACTGCAGCAGGCCACCGGTTCTGACTGAGTCGGCTTGAACCTAGGCCGGCCGCCCCAACCTTGTTCCCCATATCGAGCCCAATTAGTCCAGAGGTCCTGACCTTTGGACGGGCTCCGGTTTCAAAGCACACTAGGAGTCGTCATGGGCCAATTTGAACAATCCCGCAACTCGAAACTGGATGACAGCGGTTTGCTGCCGGTACTGCCCCTGCGTGACGTGGTGGTCTATCCCCACATGGTCATACCCCTGTTCGTCGGTCGGGAGAAATCCATTCGCGCCCTCGACAACGCCATGCACAGCAACAAGCAGATCCTGCTGGTGGCGCAAAAAAGCGCCGACGTGGACGATCCGGCCCTGGGCGATCTCTATCGCATAGGCACTCAGGCCAACATCCTGCAACTGCTCAAACTGCCCGATGGCACCGTCAAGGTGCTGGTGGAGGGTGGCCAGCGGGTGGGGCTGGACCGGGTGGTGGAAATCGACGGCTACTTCTGCGCCGAGATGAAACCCCTGCGGGAGACGGAGAAATTCGACGAACGCGAGTCCGAGGTGCTGATGCGCTCGGCCATCAACCTGTTCGACCAGTACGTCAAGCTGAACAAGAAGGTGCCGCCGGAGGTCCTCACCTCCCTGGATAGCATCGATGACCCCAGTCGTCTCGCTGACACCATGGCAGCGCACATGTCGCTGAAGCTGCACGAGAAGCAGAAGGTGCTGGAGATCATGGACGTGGGCGAGCGCTTCGAGCACCTGATGGCCCTGATGGAAGGGGAAAACGACCTGTTGCAGATGGAAAAGCGCATCCGCGGCCGGGTGAAGAAGCAGATGGAAAAGAACCAGCGCGAGTATTACCTCAACGAACAGATGAAGGCGATCCAGAAGGAACTGGGCGAGTTGGACGATGCGCCCAACGAAATTGAGGACCTGGGCAACAAAATCGAAAAGGCCGGCATGCCCAAGGAGGCCAAGGCCAAGGCGCAGACCGAGCTGAACAAGCTCAAGCTGATGTCGCCGATGTCCGCCGAGGCCACGGTGGTGCGCAACTATATCGACGCACTGATCAACGTGCCCTGGAAGAAACGCTCCAAGATCAGCAACGACCTGGGTCTGGCGGAAGAGGTGCTGGAAGCCGATCACTACGGTCTGGAGAAGGTCAAGGAACGCATCCTCGAATACCTGGCGGTGCAACAGCGGGTGCGCAAGCTGAAAGGCCCCATCCTGTGTCTGGTCGGGCCACCTGGCGTAGGCAAGACCTCGCTGGGGCAGTCCATCGCGCGCGCCACCAACCGCAAGTTCGTGCGCATGTCGCTGGGCGGGGTGCGCGACGAGTCGGAGATTCGCGGCCACCGCCGCACCTACATCGGTTCCATGCCGGGCAAGATATTACAAAACATGAGCAAGGTCGCGGTGAAAAACCCCCTGT
>JADGBD010000176.1:4378-4917 GCA_015231665.1 Gammaproteobacteria bacterium | reverse complement strand
CAGCAGGGCGAAGCGGCCACCGTATTCCCGATCGAGGCCGCTGAAGTTCTTCAACTGCTGCTCGTAGGGCGAGAACAGGCTGAGGTACTGCTCCAACCCCTGGGTCGGTGACAGAGGTTGCGTTTTATCCACGTGAACGCTCGTTCATGCATTCGGCAAGCATCTTGCGATACTGGTCGCAGTAATAGTCCAGCGCCTGTTCGCGATTGGCCGGATCACCGTCGGTCTCGAAGTAGAAATGGGCGTTGTAGCGGGCCGCCGCATACATGAAGACGGCACTGAGAAAGGGCATGGCCCAATCCTCGCTCAACTGGTTGGCCAGGTTGATGAACTCCTCGGCAACTTCGTGAAAATCGGCTTCTTGCATTGCTTGCCTCTCAGTGGATCGGCCGAGCGGCCGAATCGGTTGCCAGTTGAATCAGCTGCATGGCCTGATCGCGACAGCTGACGAGGATTGCCGGATCGAGTCGATTGAGCCAACGCCGCGGAACCGCAGACTCCCCGTACAGGGCGCCGGCGAGCATGCCGAGGATGGCGCC
>JADGBD010000176.1:600-4368 GCA_015231665.1 Gammaproteobacteria bacterium | reverse complement strand
ACCACCGCGATTGACCACATCGATCAGGGCCTCTTCGAAGCTGTCATGGGAAAACAAGGCCTGGAACACCGCCTTGAGGGTCTCGACAATCCAGCCACTGGGATTGTGCAGGGAGCGGCAGGCGAACAGGTATTCAGGATAGCGTGCCACCAGGGCATCGGCGTGTTCGCGCAGGCGCTCCTTCGGCTGCCCCTGCAAAGCGGCCACCAGCATACGCAGCACCGTCTCGGTGCCGGCATCGGCTACCGCCGAGTGGTGGGTGATGTGCGCCTGCCGCAGCGAGGCATCCATGAGTACCTGCTCGTCGTCCAGGCAGTGACGCAGGGCCACCGGCAGCGTGCGCATGCAGGCACCATTGCCGGCGCTGTGCTCATCGGGCTCGACACAGGCAATGCCGCTCTTGCGGTAGTGCATCAGACCGCGCCGCACGGTATTGCCAATATCCACCGGCTTGCCGCGCATCCATTGGCTGAAGGCCTCGGCCACCGCCTGCTCGTCAACACGGCCTTGTTGCAGAATCGACTCTCCCAGGGCCAAGGACATCTCGGTGTCGTCGGTCACCCGACCCGGCTTGAGCCGCAACCAGCCTCCACCGACGATATCGCGGTGGACCCCGTAGGCCTGACGGATCTCCACCGGCGTCATGAATTCGGTGGTCGCCCCCAAGGCATCGCCCACCGCAAGCCCCCAGTAGGCACCCAGGGCGCGCTGCTGCAGATCGCTCAGCTCCCCGGCACCCATATCGGCAGAGCGTTGTCTGGAGAACAACTGGATCACCGCCTACTCCTCCGGCCCGAAGCAGTGGGCGAAATCGGTGCAGACAGCGCAACTGGGCGCCCGACAGGTATGAATGCCCTCGGTTTCGCACAGTTGCTTGTAGAGAAAGCGTTTCCATTTCATGTCCCGGGTGTTACCCGCTGCCAGCGGGGCAAAACATGCCTGCATCAGACGGGATAATTCGCTGCGGTTCCACAGGCCCAAATCCTGCCAGAGGTGATCGTCCCCCATGCAACCGGCCACCAGGATGTCGGCGATCAGAGCCTCGGCATCGCTGCCATGACTGCGGTTCTGCATCAGCAGGCGGTGCAGATCCCTCATCTCGTCCCGACGGATCGGGTCGATCTCTGCGCCAGAATTACCCAGATAGTGCTTCGGCAGGCCTGGAAAGTGGCGCTGCAGCATGGCCTCGAAGCCTTCCCTACCCAGGCCGAGCCAGGCCGGCATGGCGCCATAGCCCAGGGACCAGGACGCCAGTATGCGCGCCAGGATGTCCTCAACCGGGTCACCCTGGCGCACGGCCATCAAGTAGTCATAGATCTCCTCTGGCTTGACACTCGAGGCCGCAGCTGCCGTCATTGCGCTTCGTACTCCACCAGGATGTCCTCGTCGCGGGGAATGAACTGACAGGCCAGGCGCCATTCGCTGGGCTGGTCGTTGGTCATCAGTTCGTCGACATCATCCTTGCTCAGCTTGCCCATCTGGCGCAGCATGTTCATCTCTTTCTCCTCCATGTGGACGCCCATGGGAGTGTTCTTGCCCAGGTACTTGACGCGAATCGCACAGCTGCCACATTCGCCATCGCCACAGTCGAAGGCGATGGGAATCTTGTTGGTTTTGGCGATCTTGAGCACGGTCTCGGTAAAGCTGCCGGCCACGGCATAGACGGTCTTGTCCTTGTAGCCGGGGTTGCTGAAGGTAATCAAAGGCATTGTGGTTCTCCTGAGAACGGGTTTGACAGTTAAGCGGGTTTGACCTTGCAGTCGCCGATGATCTGCGCCTGACAGGCGAGGCGGTCATGACGTCCGGCCATATTTTCCTTGAGTACTTTCTCTTCCAGCACGGAAGGCTCGGTGAGGTTATTCCAACCCTCGGTGACGTGCATCATGCAGGTACCGCAGTCGCCCTCGCGGCAGCCGTAGATGATGCCGGCGCCGATCTTTTCCGACACCTCGATCACGCGCGTGCCTGCCGGTACGTTGACCGTCTGCTCGATGTCTTCAAAGGTAATTTTCGCTTTCGCCATGGGGTTCCCCTTGTCTGTAATTGAACAATCGTTTTTTACGCTCAGACGAGATCGGCAAAGTCGATGACTTCTTTGGTCTGACTTTTGCCCACCAACACCTCAGCAATCTCCCGCCCGAATGAGCGGCACTCTTCCAATTCTTCCTCTGTGGGTATCAGCTTCACCCGCACCCCCTGCCGGGGTATGTGCATCTTTAGGCCGCGCATGCGGTCCTCGATCATGCGTACCGCCTCGCCCGACCAGCCAAAGGAGCCGAAGGCTGCCCCCAGCTTGCCCTTAAGGTTGACCACCGCCAGTGACGAGAGCAGGTCCCACCCCGGCTTGACCGCATCGCCGTTGATGGTGGGCGAACCAACCAACAAAGCGTCGGCCTCCTCGATGAGATCGACGAAGGGGTCGGTCTCGCCGCCCTGCAGGTCGTAGAGCGAGACCCTCACCCCCTCGACGGTGCTGCCGCCCTCGCTGATGGCCTCGGCCATGCGCGCGGTATTGCCGTAGGAGCTCATGTAGAAAATGATCATGCTCTGGTCGTCGTCACCGATACCGCGCGACAGCGACGAGGTGGACAGCTCACGGTAGTGGGTGACGTAGCGGCGCGGCCGCTCGCGCAGGATCGGCCCGTGGGTGGGGGCAATCTGGCGCAACTGCAGGGGCTCGATCAGTTTCAGCGCATCCATCACGTGCTTCTTGAACGGCCGCATGATGTGGGCGTAGTAGTAGTCGAAGGAGAAGCGGAAATCGCCCACCAGATCGTTGAACAGACGTTTGTCGCAGTAGTGACAACCGAACACATCACCGGAGAACAACACACCCTCCTCCTCGACAAAGGTGCACTGGGTATCCGGCCAATGCAGAAAGGGTGTGTGTAGAAAACTCAGGGTGCGATCACCGAGGCTGACGCTGTCGCCGGTCTTCACCGTGGTGTACTGCAGTCCCTCCTCGGCGTGCAGCAACGCCTTGAGCATGGAGGTGGCCCGCTGCGAGATGTACAGCTGCGCCTGCGGCGCGCGGCGCATCAACTCAGGCAGTGCCCCGCTGTGATCGGGTTCCAGATGGTTGAGCACGATCACCTTGATATCACTGTAGTCCACCTCGGACTCCAGACGTGCAAAGAACTCGTCGCTGAAGTTCTCCTTCACCGTATCGATCACCGCCACCCCTTCGCTGCCCTTGACCAGGTAGGAGTTATAGGTGGTGCCATTGGCGGTGGTGAGGATGATGTCGAAATTGCGCAGGGTCGGATCCAGCGCCCCAACCCAGTAGACGCCATCGGCAAACTCGACGGCGCGGCGGTGTGCCGAGACATCGATATTGCCCTTCATTGCGGCAATCCGCAGCCCGGCGCTGGCTGCTCGGCGGCATCGACCCTGGGACAGGCCTGCAGATCCTCATCGGGGTCAAGCGTCACCCCCAGGGCCGACAGCACCGGACCCGCCTCAAAGCCCGACTGACGCAAATCGCCCCATTGCAGCAGGGGCCGGCGGATCAGGATCGGCGCATCGAGCATCAGTTGCAGCGCCTGCTGCTCGCCCAGCACCTGAACGTCGATCCAGCCCTCCTTGACCAGTGGCGCGGTCGGGTTGAACCAGTCCGCCACGGCCTTGTCGGCAAAAAAGGCACGCAACTCTTCGGCCGTCCAGGGGGTATTGAGCAGATTTCTGGCATCGAAGGCGATGCCCTCCTGGCGCAGCAGCCATTTCTGCCGGGCGTTGCCGCCACAACCCGGCTTCTCATAGAAAACCAGA
>JADGBD010000176.1:0-562 GCA_015231665.1 Gammaproteobacteria bacterium | reverse complement strand
GTGGAATACCGGTCAAGGAGCCCGGCGGGTTGGCCAGCCCACCCAGGGGATCGAGAATGGCTCCTTCGATGGGACAGATGCTGACACACTGGGGATCGGCATAATCGCCTTCGCATTCAGTGCATTTCCCGGCATCGATGCGGAAGTGGGGGCTGGCCGCGATAATCGCCTTGCTCGGACACAGCGGTTCGCAGGCCCAGCAGTTCACGCAGCGTTCGATGATTTGGTAGGACATGGGAGATACCTCAGAGGGTTTCAGGCGCTCATCTGCAACGCGGAGGCCGTCTGTCGTTGCGGCAAGCCGTTGGCGACCATTTCGGCATACACCGCCGCCACCGCCTGTTCGATCGGCTCCATGGCATGCTCGCCGTTGGGGGCGATACCGGCCTGCTCCAACTGTGCCCAGGGCTCGTAACCGATCTTGGAGCAGAGCACCGCCTCGCAGCCTTCCAGGGTGCGCAGGGTCTTCTGCAACACTGATTCACCATCACCGCAGCTATCGCCCCCCTCGCAATAGAGATCAACCTTGCGATGACCGATGAAACCCCAATCCATCGGCGAT
>JADGBD010000175.1 GCA_015231665.1 Gammaproteobacteria bacterium | reverse complement strand
CAGCGGGGTGTCGTCCAACTCCGCCAGACGGCGCTGCAGCTCCAGGCCGTCGATCTCCGGCATCATCACATCACAGAGCAGGCAGCAGGGGCCGGGGAAGCAGGGGCGGTTGTAGTTGAGCACCTGCAGGTAGTCCAGTGCCGAGGTGTAGCGCTCGCAGGCATAGCCTTCCAGTTCAATCAGGCTCGCCAGGCCACTGAGTATCTGCGCATCGTCGTCGATCAACACCACCCTGCCCCGGGCGCAGCGCTGTGCCAGTTGCTGGTCACTGATGGTGACGACGCGGCGGCTGGCGGTGGTTGGTTTCATCTTGGCGGTTATGCTCGGTTGGCGGGTAAGGCGGGCAGGTCAAGAATCAGCAGGGCGCCGCCGGTCGGGCCGTTGGCCAGGCTCAGGCTGCCGCCATGCTGTTCGGCAATGGTGCGGGAAATGTTCAGGCCCATGCCCAGGCCATCTGCCTTGGTGGTGAAGAAGGGCGTGCCGGCCTGGCTCAGCACCTCGGCGGCAAAGCCGGGGCCGCTGTCCTGGATTTTCACCAGGGCGCGCTCGCCGCTGCGCTGCAGTTCCACCCGAATCTCCCGCTGCGCCACCTGCGGCAACACCTGCAGGCTGTTGCGCAAGATGTTGAGGATGATCTGCGACAGCTGGATCGGGTCGCCGCTCACCTGCAGGCCGCTGTCCCGCGGCGGCAGGCGCAGCTGTACGCGCTGGCCTTGGCGTTCGTCGGCCACCAGCGCGGCCACCTCGGCGACCACAGCGGCCAGGTCCACCGGCTCACGCATTGAGGCCACCGGGCGGATAAAGCCACGGATGCGCTCGATGATGTCACTGGCGCGCTGGGTGTTGGTGATGATCTTGTTGAGGAATTCGGTCAATTGCGCCGGTTCGTAATGCTGCTTGGCCAAGCCCCGCTTGGCCACTTGGGCATTGGCCAGAATCGCGGTGAGTGGTTGGTTCAGTTCATGGCCGAGGGAGGCGGACATGGCGCCGAGGGAGCGTTGGCGGTCGAGCTGGGCGATCTGCTCGCCGAGGCGCTGGTTTTCCTCCCGGCGCGCCTGTTCGGCAGCGGCGGCCAGTTCGCGGCGCATGGAACGGTCCAACGCCAGGCCCACGTAGCCAAAGTGGCCGACCACGGCGGAGAGCAGCAGCGTCAGCGTCAGCAGGGTCGAGCTGTAGCCGAACTGGCTCAGGCTGACCTGGGGGCTGCCCTTGAGGGTCAGCTCGACCAGACGAATGAGGAAGGCAAAGGCCACCAGACCATAGACCCAGGCTATCCAGCGCGCGCTGGCGCTCTGCTCCGCCTGGCCGATTTCGCGCGCCAGTAGAGCGATGTAGATGAAGCAGACAGCGAAGACGACACTGACGAATTGCGCCCGCCCCAGCGGATTCTGCAGTCCCCAATGGATGCCGGCCATGATCAACCAGAGCAGCAGGGTCAGCAGCAGCATCCAGCGCCACTGCCAGGGTCGGCCCAGGTCCAGACGCAGGGCCTGAATCCGGGAAAAGTGCGAAAGCATGGTCAACAGAAAGGCAATGGCCACACTGACCCAGTCGGAAATCATCCCCTGCAATCCCACCAGAATGGAAGCAGCGGCCAGCAACAGCCCGCCGCCGCACCAGAACGCCACCGCGCTGGAGCGCTGGCGGGCGAGAACCAGCCAGGTAATGATCGGCAACAACCCATAGAGGATGCCGACAATCAAAAATGCCGTGGGGCGATCGAAGGGAATCATGGCGCGCTCTGCACTTTTTTAGGCATCCGGGACTCAATGAACCAGGGGAAATAGCGCGTTTTCCAGATCATCCAGATCGAACGGCTTTTTCAAGATACGGATCCCCGGTGGCGGCTGGCCGTAGCTCGACCGCTCCTCGTCGCGCAGGGCGGTGATGATCACCAGCGGCAGGCCGGGCGCCATGGCGCGCAACCGGGTCGCCAGCTCAATGCCGGTGGCACCGGGCAGATTCAGGTCGAGCACGGCACCCACCAGCGGAAAAACCAACGGATTGACCACCCCCAGATGCAGCTGCAGCTGGCCATCTGCCTGATGAATCGCCTGCAGCAGGCTCTCGGCCGAGCTGTGATGGGTGGCGCGCAGATCATTCAATTCCAGCCAGCTACCCAGGGCGCGGGAGATGTGCGGATCGTCATCGACAATCGCCACCATGCCCAGCTGGCGCTCGGCCTCATCGGCGGTTTCTGCTGGCTGCAACTGTTCTGCGGATTGATTCATTGGCATCTCCCCCATCACCCCATTATTCGCACTGGCAGCACGCATTTTGCTGCATTGGTCGGGATACTAACGGGAAAATGCCGGGGCACAATTGCCCTGCAGGGCAAAAAGGCTGGGGCTTATCTTCTCAGCAGCCGCATCCAGTACCAGAAATTGAGCAGATTGGCGGCCGCCGCCGCCACATAGGACAGGGCGCAGGCGCGCAGAATGCTGCGCACCGCGGGTTCCTGCTGCGGGGTGATGTAGTTGCCCTGCAGCAACATCGGCAGCGCCCGCTGAAAACTGGCGTTCAGCTCCACCGGCAAGGTCAGCAGGTGCACAGCGAGATTGGCCGTCATCACCAGCAAGGCACCGAGGGCGGTGAGCAACCCCACCAGTGGCGCGCGCGATAGCACCGCCAGCAGCGGCGCGATGAACAGCATAAAGGAGCCCAGCTGTTGCGCCAGCAAGGCCAGAGTCACCAGCCGCTGCCTGAGCCGGAACGGGGTATAGCCCGCCGCATCCTGCAGCGCCTGACCCACCTCATGGGCCGCGGTGGCTATGGCGGTCAGCGTTCGACCGGAGAGATTGTCGGCACTCAGGCGCACCGCCTTGCTCGCGGGATCATAGTGATCTCCTCGATCTGTCACCTCCACCGCCACCTGATCGAGCTGAAAATGCCCGAGCAAATGCCGCGCCAGCTCGCCGCCACTGCCGGGAAAATTAGGCTCAGGCCGCTGGTTATAGCGATTCAACACCCAGCGCACCCAAAGCTGCGGCCCCAGAATCAACAGGCCAAGCAGCCCAAGCAGGACAAGCCAAAGCATCATTCAGGTCCCAGGATATGTTCAATAGAGAGTTGCTGTGACAGAAGCGATCTTAGGGCATGATCCCCTTGATCAATCTTCTCGCATGAGCTTTTCCAGTTTTTTGTCAAAGGTGAAAACCTGCTGCCCATCTTCGACATGGCGCCCCCACAGCAGGCAATCGACAAAATCCAGCCGGCTCTGGCTGTAGCACTCCAGCGCACGCAGGAATACGCGGGGTTTCTCCATCTGCACCACTGCGTCTGTAATGAGCGCGGTCAATTGTTGTGCAATAACCTCGCGTTCGACCGCATAGACTTTCTGCAGAACATAGACCACCTCACAAGCGACCTCAATGGGCAAGCTGACCTGTTCATGTTCCAGAATCTTCGCCGCCTGTGGCGATAACTCGGCATGATCATCGAGCAGATAGCGCAAGACCACATTGGCATCAACCAGGCTCATGCTTATCCCTCATGGCTTCTGACCAAGCCGTTGCCTCGGCATCCCTGCGTTCGGGATTGGCATAGTGTTTCAGTGCCCCGCGCCTACTTGGATGCTCCTTGGCAACCTGTGGCTGGGCACATTCGCGGGCCAGCACTATGACCTCTACTTCCTTGCCCCAGAATGATTCCGGCAGGGTTAAATGAATCTCGCCTTGGTCAACGCTCTGTATGGTACGAATGGCTTCCATTGGGCAAATCCTCGGTTCAAGGAGAAAGGCTGGCAGGCCCAATTGATTTAGGGCCCCCAGATTATGCGGCCAACCGCGCTGCCAGGCCAGCTCGGCTGGGCCAATGCTCTGGGTACCCAAGTCTTTTGCGTTTTGTTCTGCAATTCACTGGCAAGGAACCAACAAAGACCTCAGCCCGGGGTAGAATCCGCCGATGAAAAAACCCAGCCTGATCAGCCAAGCCAATCAACTGCTCGATAGCGGTCAGTATTTTCTCGCCCTGGACCTGCTGCTGCCGGCGCTGGATAGCTGGCCGGAGGATCGCTTGCTGCAGCAGCTGGCGGCCAAGGCCTTGATTCGGGTCGGGGCTGAGCGCCGTGCCGAGCAGTTGCTGGGGCCGCTGGCCGGGCAAAATCCCAGCGATGAGGAGAGCATCGGCCTGCTGGCGCGCATCTACAAGAATCGCTGGCTGCAGACCGGCGATGCCACCGATGCCCGCCGTGCCCGTGATGCCTATTTGCGCGGTCAGGCCAGCGGTGGCTATTACACCCTGATCAATGCCGCCACCCTGTCGCGCATCCTCGGCGAGCATGTGCTGGCGGAGAGTCTGGCGCAACAGGTGGTGGTTCTGTGCCGTCAGGCGCAGGAGGCCAATCCTTACTGGGCGCTGGCCTCACTGGGTGAGGCGCTGTTGCTGCTCGATCAGCCCGAAGCGGCCCTGGCGGCCTATGGCGAGGCCATCGCCCATGCCGGTCGGCGCTATTCGATGCGCGTGTCTTCGCTGCAACAGCTGCAGTTGATGGCGAACCATGGCATCGAGGTGCCCGCCGAGCTGTTTGACTGGCTCAAGCCACCGACTCTGCTGATCTTTACCGGTCACATGATCGATGCCCCGGGCCGACAGCCGCCGCGTTTTCCAGCCGAACTGGAGCCTGCAGTCAGCGCGGCGATGGATGCCGAGCTTGAGCGTCTGGATGCGCGCATCGGCTTTGGCTCGGCCGCATGCGGTGCCGACATCCTGTTTGCCGAGCGCCTGCTCGCCCGTGGTGGCGAGCTCAATCTGGTGCTGCCGTTCAATCTCGATGAGTTCATCCGCACCAGTGTCGCCTTCGCCGGTGATCACTGGGTTGAGCGTCTGCAGCGGCTGCTGCCCCAGGCCAATCTGCGCTATGCCACCCGCGAGCTGTACCTGCAGGATGACCTGCTGTTTGCCTATACCAATCGGATCA
>JADGBD010000174.1:4512-4923 GCA_015231665.1 Gammaproteobacteria bacterium | reverse complement strand
TATCACTGGCGGCAGTATCGACTTCTGGGCTATGGGCGAGGACAAGGACGTGGCGCGGGGCCGGCGCTATGCCCGCGTGATTGTGGATGAGGCGGCGCATATCCGTTACCTGGAAGAGGCATGGACCAAGGCGGTAGAACCGACGCTGACTGACTTCCGTGGCGAGGCCTGGTTCATCAGCACCCCCAACGGACTTAACTTCTTCCACGACCTGTATCAACGCGGCCAGCGCGGGGAAACGGACTGGGTTAGCCACCAGATGCCGACCACCAGCAACCCCCACATTCTTGCCGCTGAGATTGAGGCCAAGCGCGAGAACACCCCCGCCCTGGTGTTCAGCCAGGAGTATCTGGCCCAATTCGTCACCTTCGGCGGCGGCCTGGTCAAGCCCGACATGATCCAGCACGGCAC
>JADGBD010000174.1:505-4406 GCA_015231665.1 Gammaproteobacteria bacterium | reverse complement strand
GATGGCACCGTGTACCTGCGGGAAGTAACGCGCCTCAGGGGCGAGTTCAGGGCCGTTCTCGAGGCCATCAAGGCGGCGGCTGCCCGCTGGAACCCGACACTGATCGCCATCGAGCAGGTGCAGTACCAGGCGGCGGTGGTGCAAGAGCTATCCCGCACCACCAGCCTGCCGGTGCGCGGGGTTCGCCCGGACCGGGACAAGGTGACGCGATTCGCCCCGCTGCTGACCCGCTACGAGCAGCATCAGGTGCGCCACGATCCGGCAATGGTACCGGGGTGGTTTGTGGAAGAAATCACCGCCTTTCCCGAAAGCCAGCACGATGACGGGGTGGATTCTGTGGCGTTGGCCTTCAAGGCCCTGGGCATGCTCGACCACCGCCCACCGCTGGACGCCTTTGGTTCAATCACTACGGGGACCGCTGCATGAATCAACTGCCCAGCCGTGAGGACTGTATCAACCTGCTGCGCCGGGCTTCGGTGGACCCGCTGACAGCGGATGTGCTGTTTGAGTTCTTCTGCGGCCAGGAGGTGGCCACCCGGCGCTATCGCCAGCGCGTGGCGGCGCAGATGTTGCGCTCAGGGGTGGGCCGACCCCAGGCTTATCAGATGCTGCAGCGGCGTTTCGGCATCAGCCGCCGTTCGGCCTATCGCCTGATCGATGCCGCCCTGGATGAGGTGCGCTATGCCGGTTGATTTCAGCGAGAAGCTGGTGGCCGGCGCTCATCAAACCCTGCTCAAGCGCATCAGCGAGGGTGCCGATCCGCAGCCGGTGATTGCCGAGATCATGCAGGGTTTTGAGCCGAAATACCGCGAGGTGCTGGCGGCGGCGTTCTCGGAGAGCCTGCAGCGGGCGGTAGGGCCGGATGAGTTGCGCGATTACCCCATTGGCAAGGTCACGCTGTCCCAGCGCCTGTATCAGGAAGCCGATGCCACCGCAGCGGTGGTGCAGCGCATTGTCAGCCGCCATGCCCAGGGCTATCAGCAGGCCCGCGATCTGGCCCTGCAGATTTATCAGGGCTATGGCTTCCGCCCTGAGGAGGCGCTGAAGTGGCCGGCGCGCTCGCCCAAGTGGCCCAAGTACATGCGCGAGGCGGTAACGACCGACCCGGTGGCTTTTCCGCAGTACAAGCGCATCGCCCGGCGCATGGCGGGCAATCTGAAGACGCCGGCGCTACGAGCGGCCTATCTGGAAGCCCTGTCAGAGCTGGAGGCCGGGCCCGGTGCCAAGCGCCTGGCCAAGCGCCTGGATGTGGCCTTTGAGGAGCGGATGCGTTACCACGCCAACCGCATCGCTCAGACCGAGTTGCATCGCCAATGGGCCGAGGATCAGGCCCGCGAAATCCTGGCAGATGACAGCATCAGCGCGGTCCAGTGGGAGCTATCCGCCAGCCACCCGGTTGAGGACATCTGCGATTTGTACGCCTACCAGGATGCCTATGGACTGGGGCCGGGTATCTACCCAAAGGAGCAGGCGCCGATCCCGACAGCGCACCCGTTTTGCAGGTGCAGACTTATCAGCAAGCGCCTTATCGATGGCAGCCAGGGCAAGGAAAACGCCAAGGCGCAGAAGGCGTTTCTGGCCAAGGTGCTACGCGAGCAAGGCCCGCGCAAGGCGGCGAGGATTGCCGGCAGCCGGCAGAAGCTGGAACAGGTGCTGAAAGGGGCGAAGGTGGAGGACTTGGTGAACCCGTACCGGCCGGCGCCGTATCAGTTGGGGCAGACGACTGGCAATGCTACAATCGGCCAGATGCAAAAGTCGGCGTATGAAATGGCACTGGATGTGGCAGGACCGCATCATGGTTGGCTGGAGAAGCAACGAAAACTGAAAACGGTCACGCTTGAGAAATCAATCAGGACGCTTAATCGGACCATCGCGAAACACGAGGAGTGGATTGCGAATCCGTACATCAAATTTCCAACGGACGCAGAAACAGCAAACGTGCGCTATCATCAGCTTAAGAAATGGCCTGATGATATTCGTCGGCAGAAAGAACAGATAAACATCATTGAGGGTGTCATAAATGAGCGAACTGACAAAGAGTGATGCAGCCTTGGCCGTACTTGAGGAAGTTTTGCTGGCTTCCAGGCGGGCAGCCGAGCAGGCACAGGCTGAGAGCGGCGAGTTCAATGTTGGGCTTAAAGCGGCCTACTATGACGTTTTGACCGTTGCGCTGGAGCAGGCCGAGTTGGTTGGGCTTAGTCCGGCGGAGTTTGGACTGAAAGGATATAACCCGGACGTGTTGCTTCGGCCTAACCAAAGCAAAGCCGCCTAACCCTCCACCTCAACCCTAACCGCCATCAGCTTGTACAGCTCCAGCCGGTCTTCGTCGGTGATGGTATCCAGGTACTTGCTGCGCCAGCCGGGGCCGGGGGCGGTGGCGGCGTCGATAATCTTCTCCTCCAGCGCCAGCAGGGTCTGATAGACGCCTTCCAGGCCGTCTTTGCTTTCATCCACGGCGGCGCCGAAGTAGATCAGCACCGTGGCCTTGCGCCGGGTGAAGTTGCCGCCCTCGCGCATTTCGGTGGGCACCAGGCGGATGATGGGATAGTCCTCGTGGGCTATGCCTTGCTCCAGGCCGATCTTGCAGGTCGCCACCCCATCCACTGCCGCCAGGGCGGTCTTGAGCTTTTCCAGCACCGGCCAGACGGAAATCACAGCAGCCTCCCGGTCTCGGCAGACAGTTCAGGCCAGGCAGGGTCCAGCGTTACCCCGGCCACCTGCACCTGCTTGGCCTGCTGCAGGCTGGTTTCCCATTCGCGCCGATAGGCGGCAAGCTTGGTGGCATAAACATCCTCATCACCGCCTTTCTGGGCATCCAGGCAAATCTGAATGTAAACCCGCAGCACAATCAGCCGGTCCCGCCAGTAGTCGGGGAAAGTGGCGATTGCGGCCACATCGGCGGCGGCGGCGTCCTCTTTCGCCTGAGTCACCAGGCGGGCGAGGAAGGCATCAGAATACTCAAGCATTGAAGGCCCTCTGCACCAGGGAATCAAATTCGCGCAGCGCGGTTTCGGCGGCGCGGGTGAGGTAGGGGTCGCCCTTGTAACCGGGGTGGTTTACCTTCTTGGCGAAGGCAAAGCCGTTACCGGCCACCCAGCGCAGCGCCTTGCGTTGCTTGGGCTTGATGACGTGGGCGCGGGTACCCCAGTGGACGAAGGCGGCATGGGGGGCACGCTGGCGATTGTGGCCAATCTCCCAGCCGCCGTGGATCTTCTTCGGCCCATGGCCGAGGGATTCCACCAGGGCGCCGGTCTTGAAGTGGGCATCCGCGCCCCGGCGGGCCAGTTCATGTACCCGCTCTGCCAGCAGCAGCACAGCCCGCTCAGACTTGGGCACCAGGCGCCCAAGCTCCTGGCTGACGCCATCAACCCCGCTGATGCTGACCGTTATCACGCCTCTGTCTCCAGCAGGTCGATGGCCTCTTGCACCCGGGCGAATGCGTCCGGGTCGCCGCTGGCGAACAGCAGCTGAGCAACTGAGCGCATCTGCTCACGCACCGCTTCCACCGGGAAGCCAGCGGCCTGCATGGCGCCCAGTGCCTCCATTTCCGCCTGCACATCGGCAATCTGGTAGTCCCGGCTCCATTGGGTGGTGACGACCTCAGCGGGCAGGCCCAGCCACAGGCAGGCCAGCCAGAGGGCGCGGCGCTCCAAGTCCTCCATGCGCCGGGCAAAGCCGGTGAGTGCGGCATTCAGCGCCTGGAAGCGGATAGACAGCGCCAGGCCGGATTCCGCCGACTTCTCGCCGGGCTGCTCGGGCACCAGGGCAATCTCACGCACCTTGGTCTCCAGGTCGGCAATCACTTCGCGGTAGGTCTGCGCCGGGCCATCGGGCGGGGCGACGAAATAGACATCACCCGGCGCGACGATGCCGCGATCCCGCCCGAGGTTGCCCACGGCGG
>JADGBD010000174.1:0-487 GCA_015231665.1 Gammaproteobacteria bacterium | reverse complement strand
CTGCAGCGAGTCGGGCATTTCACCATCGGCCGGCTCCAGCATGGGGAAGGTGGCGGCCAGAATCGGGAAGGTATGCCGGCGCAGAATCTCATCCAGCTCAGAGCGCAGATTCATCAGCCGCTTGGACAGGGGCACGATGCCGGCAAAGGCGCCGATGGCCGGGAATACCCCGGATTCGGTGAAGGCCAGCACCGGGCAGGCGCCCAGGCCGTGCTGATCTTCGGCCACAATATCGCCGCCCTCCTTGATCCACCACCGCTCACGGTCCCAACCCCGCACAATCGGCTTGCCATCGCGCTGGTCGATGATTTCCGCCATCTCCAGCTGCCCCTGATCGTCCAAGGTATAGCGGGCGGTGCGCTCGGGCGGTATCGCCACCAGGTAGGGGAAAGGCCGCTCTGCCTGCTGTTCCGGCGTGGGCATCTCAACCAGCAGCAGCATCGAGCCGCGAGCCTTGGCCGAGTGCATGAAGTCCTGCCAGAACACA
>JADGBD010000173.1:914-4968 GCA_015231665.1 Gammaproteobacteria bacterium | reverse complement strand
GGTGCTGTACATCGACCTGAATCGCTTCAAGCTGATCAACGACAGCATGGGCCATCACATCGGCGATGAGCTGGTCAAGCTGGGGGCCGGGCGGCTGCTGGGGGTGGTGCGCAACAGCGATATAGTCGCTCGCCTGGGTGGGGATGAATTCGTCGTCGTCCTGACCTCGGTGGATGGCCCGCTGAGTGTGGCCCATCTGGCGGATCGTATCGTCCGCTCCCTGGGCGAGCCCTACCCCATTGACGGCATCTCACTCAACACCAGCCCCAGCCTGGGGGTGAGCCTCTATCCCGACGATGCCCGGGATGCCGATAGTTTGATGAAACAGGCGGATACGGCGATGTACCACGCCAAGGAACAGGGCCGCAACCACTACCAGTTCTTCACCCCGGCGATGAACCAGGCGGCGCAACAGCGCCTGAGTCTGGAGCAGGACCTGCGCAATGCCCTGCAGCAAGACCAGTTCGTCCTCCACTATCAACCCAAGGTGGACCCCGCCAGCGGCCGCATCAGCGGGGTCGAGGCGCTGGTGCGCTGGAATCACCCCAGGGATGGCCTGATGGCGCCGGATCGCTTTATCAGCGTGGCTGAGGAGGCCGGCCTGATCGGCCCCCTCGGCCGCTGGGTGCTGCAGGAGGCCTGCCGCCAGCTGGCGATTTGGAAGACCCAGGGCCACGACCTGGAGATGGCGGTAAACCTCTCGCCGCATCAGCTGCGCGACCAAAATCTGCCCCTGGAGGTGCTGGAGGTGATGCAGCAGCACGGCATCGACCCGGGCGAGTTGGAGCTGGAAATCACCGAATCCGCCGCCATGACCAATGCCGAGGAGGCCATAGGCCTGATGCACCAGCTGCGCCAGGTGGGGGTGAAGATCGCCATCGACGACTTCGGCACCGGCTATTCCTCTCTCGCCTACCTCAAGCTGTTCCCGATCCAGACCCTCAAGCTCGACCGCACCTTTGTCTCCGATCTGGAGCAGGACCCCAACGATGCGGCGATCTGCGAGGCGACCCTCAAGCTCGCCCACAGCCTGCAGCTGAAGGTGGTCGCCGAGGGGGTGGAAAGCCGGCTGCAGCAGGATTTTCTCTGCCAGCGCGGCTGCGACAGCCTGCAGGGCTATCTCTACAGCCGCCCCCTGCCGGCGGAGGCCATGGAGTCTCTGTTGCTGCAGCGTTTTGAGGTCAGCCAGTCCGACCCAAGCAAACAATCAAGCACCCATCCCAACCCCTAACCCAAGCGAGGAACTCCAATGCCCATCGTCTGGCGCGAACAAATGAGCGTACAAAACGACCTGATCGATCAGGACCACCGTTACCTGATCTGTCTGTTCAACTGTCTGGAACTGGCGCTGGATCGCGACGACTACCTGACACTGCTGCCGGACTTCTTCCAGCAGCTGTTGGATTACACCAAGAGCCACTTTACCCGGGAGGAACGGATTCAGCTAAAAATGAATTACGCCAAATACATGGAGCACAAGCAGGATCATCAGAGCATCATCGCGGAGATCGAGGAGATCAACCAAAAGATTCAGAAATGCGTCAACAGCAGTGACCCCAACATCGACTTCCCGGTGAATGCCGATGTCCTGCTGCTGGCACGAAAATGGGTCATAGACCACATCCTCAAGGCGGATAGGGACATGATCCCTCTCCTCAAGACCCTGCCGCGGAATTTTCAGGGCTAGGATTGATCGGACTGAACAGGCCCAGGTACTGGCGCGGATGGCCCTCGGCATCCTTGATGCGGACGATGGTCAGGCGCTCCCAGAACAGCTCGCCGGCACGGTTGCGGTTGCAGATCTCCCCTGACCAGCTGCCCTCCCGCAGCAACGCCTGCCACATCTGGCGATAGAACTCGACCGGATGCTGGCCTGACTTGAGCAGATCCGGACGGCGGCCGAGCACCTCCTCGCGGGGGTAGCCGGTGATCCGACTGAAGGCCTGGTTGACATCGATGATCTGGCCATCGGCATCGGTGATGATAATGCCCTCCTGGGCGTGCTTGAGCAGGCTCTGCCCCTGCAGCAGCTGTTCCTCCAGGGCTTGGTGCTGGCTGATATCCTCGGCAATGCCCTCGATATTGACGCAGGCGCCACTGGCATCGCGAAAGCCATGGGCGGTGACCCGAATCAAACCCCGCGAGCCATCGGCGCGGCGAAAACTCACCTCGAAAGGTGCCGGGCTCTGGCCGGTCTCAGCCAGGTAGTTGATGCGCAGTTGGGCGGCCTCCACCATTCCCGGGTCCCACTCGGCCAGCTCGCTGAAATGCTTGCCAATGCACTCTTCCAGGGGCCGGCGCAAAATCTGTTCTGCGCCCTTGCCGAGGAATTCAATCACGCCATTCATGTCATGGCTGTAGATGGCGAACTGGGGACCGAGATCATTGACCAGACGCCGATAGCGATCGCGGCTCTGCTCCAGTTCGTGCTCACTGGCCTTGCGCACACTGATGTCCTCAACAATGGCCCAGATGTATTCCTCATCCTGGGCTTCCCGCAGCAACAGCCCATTCCACTGCACCGCCAGCAGGCTGCCATCCTTGCGCTGGTACTCCTTCTCCAGCGGGCCAAAGCGGCCCTTGCTGCGGAGATTGCGCAGCTGCACCTCACGCCAGGGTGAATAGCGGTTGGGCGTCAGCTGCCACTCGCCCAGCTCGAGCAATTCTTCGCGGCTGTAGCCGGTTATCCGGCAAAAGGCCTGGTTGAACTCGACAAAACGCCCCTCCAGATCGGTCAGGACTATGCCCAGGGGCGATAGGCGAAACAGGCCGTCCAGACGTTGCTGCAGCAACAGATTGCTATTGCCCATGTCGCGCCGTTGCTGGCTGAGCACGGCAAACCACTGGCCGGTGAGCACCAGACCGAGGAGGAACAGATTCAGCCCCAACAGATCAACCTCGCCGGCGCGGACAAAGGGGCCGCTGCCCGGGCTGCTCAGGTAGATGCAGGCCAGGCTGAGGAGACTGCTGGCGAGGCTGACCGTGACCAGGCCGCCGCGCTCGGCAATCCAGAGCAGCAGCGGGAACAGCAGCACCAGCGCCAGGGGCAGGCCCGCGGGATGCAGCTCGGCAAAGATCAGCCAGATTGCCGGCAGCATCAGCAGCAGCGGCAGCAGGCTGCGTTGCAGGCCAAGGCGCAGCCGTGCCGGAGCAAGGAACAGCCCCAGCAGCAGCGGCGTGATCTGAATCTGCCCCATCAGGTTGGCCATCCACCAGCTCAGCCAGGCCCCAAGCAGGCTCTCCTGACCGATCAGCAGGCCATATCCCCAAAGCACAGAGATGCTGAGGCTGGCGCTGAAAGGCTGCAGGACCAAGACCACCACGGCCACCAGCAGCGCCAGATCACGCAGCCGGTCAAGGCTCAGGTGCAGTCCCAGGCGACGCAGCAGAAACACCGCCAGCACCGCCTCCAGGCTGTTGCCGATCGCAATCAACAAGGCCGGCTCAAATGCCAGCTCGCGGCTCAATCCCAGGAGCAACTGGCCGAGCAGGATCGCCGGCCAGACCCTTGCTCCCAGCAGCAGTGCCGCCGCCAGCGCCAGGCCCTCGGGAATAAAGATCACCGGCGTGACCAGCTGGTTCTCCGCCATCAGCCAAAGGCCGATCTGGCCAAAGGCGACATAGGCAAACACCAGCGCAATCAGGAAAAAAAACTGAGATTCACGGGAATTGAGGTTCATCAAACGGACTCAACCGGGTTGGATAGTCAAACCTGACGCTCATGGCGCAGACGGCGGTTCGGCACGGCGGAACTGCAACCGCACCCGAGTACCGCCGAGGGTATTGCTGCTCAGCTCGATGCTGCCGCCAAAGCGCTGCATGATGGTCCTGCAGAGGGGCAGCCCCAGGCCGCTACCGCGGGATTTGGAGCTGCGGTAAAGCTCGAACAGTTGCTCGGGATTCTCGCTGCCGATGCCGGGGCCGTTGTCGTCGATGAGCAACACCAGCCGGTCTGCCGATTGGCTGAGCTGCAGATGGATGAAACCGCGCCGATCCTCGATCTCCGCCAGCGCCTGAATCGCATTCAGCAGCAGATTGATCAGCACCTGCTCGA
>JADGBD010000173.1:0-904 GCA_015231665.1 Gammaproteobacteria bacterium | reverse complement strand
CAGCAGATCATGCCCCAGCACCCGGGTTTCGCCCTCGCCGAGGGTGCTGTGGAGACTGATGTCCTGGCGCTTTAGCTCGCTGTCCAGACGCTGGATCACCTGTCTGACCCGCTCTTCGATGACGCAGGGGCCCAGATTGATCGACTGGTTGCTGACCATCGAGCGCAGCTGGCTGACGATGGCGGCAATCCGGCCTATGTCGGCGCCCAGGTCCTCGGCCAGTTCGAGCAAATCGGCACTGGGGTCGGTCTGCTGCAGTAGCTTGCGCAGCAGTTGCTGATTGATCGTGGCCGAACTCAGGGGCTGATTGATCTCATGGGCCATGGCTGCCGACAGGGATTCCTGGGTGATCAGCCGGTTCAACCGTGCCGCCTTGCTAAAGCGCTGATCCTGCTCCTGCAGCATGCGGCCGAGGGCATCTTCCCGATCCGCCGCCTGTTCACGCTCATCGATGGCGCGGTTGCGTTCATGCTCCATGCGGCTTTTCTCCATGCCGACCCGCTCCAGCATGTAGCCAAAGAAGCCAAAATTCGCCAGGCTGCTGGAGACCAGCAACACAAAGCCGAGCATGACAATGTCCGGCCCCGAGCCCAGGGGATCCTCCCCCAGCATGCCGAGGAGAAAACCGATGAAGCGGGTCAGACTGAACAGCGCGGCCAGCGCCAGAGCCAGGCTGATCAGCAGCGCCCCCTTGCTGCGCAAGCGGCGCATCAGCCGCACGGCCAGAATGGTGGCGGGGAACCACATGAGAAAATGGCTGAAGGCGACAAAGCCCATGCGAAAGCCCGCGCCGGTAAAGGCGGTGACCACCGTAAAGGCGAGCACATAGGTCAGCGCCACCAAAGTCAGCAGCGAGGTATCCGGCTGCTGCTCCAACTCCAGTTGCAGGCTGGCGATCATCAAC
>JADGBD010000172.1 GCA_015231665.1 Gammaproteobacteria bacterium | reverse complement strand
GGGGACTGCCACTGTGGCTGGCAGCTCTTCGCTGGCCCCATCCCCTTCCAGTTCATTGGCAAATCCGCGACCGTCCGGTGCGCGGCCGCGCTGGGCCTGTTCCTGCTGATTGGGTGCGTCGCGCTGGCTCAGGTCCACATCACCCAGGTTGACATTGGCCTCCTGCAACATTTCCCGCAGCCTCGGGAGACTTTGCTCAATCGCCTCACGGGTGACAGCATGCTGCGCCACTATGCTGACGTTGGCGTGATCATTGAGCATGGAGAGTCGAATTTCCAACGGCCCCAGATGCTGGGGATTGAGGCGAATCTGCGCCTGCTCCAGGCCACGGTTCATCATCCACTGAATCCGCTCGCCCACGCCCTGGCTCCATTGCTTGGAGCCCACCGGAGTGTCCAGAGGCTTGGGCTCGTTCAGGGCATTGGCGGCTGCTTCAGCGGCAGTGACTGGGGCTGCGGCCAGGGGGCGGGCATTCAACTGCCCCATGATCTGGTTGAAGCCCTTGAGCGCGTCATCTCCACTCAGTGGCTGCTGGCCCAGCTGTGCGCCCACCTGGGCACCCAACTGATCACGCAGATGACTGAAACCCTGGTGGAGGAAGTCGTCAAATCCCTGACCCTCTTCACCCGTCAAGGCCTGCATCTGGCTCGCCCAGCTGGCAACGTTGAGACCGGTGCTGGTGGTATTGCTGCTGGTTTGTGTGGGATCTGTCTGCAGGCGGCCGAGGGCTGCGCGGGCTTGGGCCAGGGGGTCAAGGGCAAGAGGCGCAAGGGGAAGGATGTTGGTTAAGGGATCAAAGTCCGCAGCGCCAGCGCCAGACTTCTCAGCATCAAGAAGCTGCATCAGACCCGGTGGCAATTCGGCATTCTCGGTGGCCTGCCAGGGCAGGACTGCCTGCTCCTCGGCAAGATCCGCAGATCCGTTCTCAGAAGATTCTGCTGTCTGGACCTCACGCGGCTCATCGGCCGGGGCGCTCTGCGCCTTCTCCAGCCTAGGCTCCTCCTGCTCGGCCTTTTTCGGCGGCAATTCTTTGCCCTTGTCGGCAATCTTTTCCTCTCGGCGCGTGGGCTCGGCGTCGGTCTTCTTGGCGGCCGATTCCTTTTTCATCAAACCGGAGAATTCGTCCTTGTCTGCCGCCTCATTGCGAGCTGTCTCGCGGGGTTTGACGTCATTGACCTGTTGGGTGAAGGAGGGAAGTTGCGTGGATTGTATGCTCATCTGCGGTTCTCTGAATCAGTGATCTCAGAGAACCAAATGCAGTTAGCGTGCCAATGCCGACCACTTTAACCCGACGACTTGAGCCCGAGCACGTCCTGCATATCGAACAGCCCGGCCTGGCGCTGCAGCAACCAGCCGGCGGCGCGCACCGCACCCTTGGCAAAGGTCATCCTGCTGGAGGCCTTGTGAACGATCTCCACTCGCTCGCCCTCGGTGGCAAACCAGACGCTGTGCTCGCCCACCACGTCACCGGCACGGATGGTCTCAAAGCCGATGGTCTTGGGATCGCGAGCGCCGGTCTGGCCCTCGCGGCCGTAAACCGCCACCTGTTTGAGATCACGCCCCAGAGCCTCGGCGACCACTTCACCCATGCGCAGGGCGGTGCCGGAGGGGGCGTCGACCTTGTGGCGGTGATGGGCCTCGATAATCTCGATGTCCGCATCCTCACCCATCACCTGGGCGGCCAGTTGCAGTAGCTTGAGACAGAGATTCACGCCGACGCTCATGTTAGGGGCAAAGACTATGCCTATGTCCTCTGCGGCGCTCTGGATGGCGGTCTTTTGCACCTCATCCAGACCGGTAGTGCCTATGACCATGCGCTTGCCATGGGCGCGGCAGATCTTCAGGTGCTCCAGGGTCGCCACCGGCGAGGTGAAGTCGATGAGCAGGTCAAAGTCATCCACCACCCGAGTCAGATCATCGACGATACTGACCCCAAGCCGGCCTACCCCGGCCAGCTCACCAGCATCGGCACCGATCAGGCTGGAGCCGGGCCGCTCGGTGGCCGCACCCAGACTGAGGCCATCGACCTCGGTCACCGCCTGGATCAAACTCCGCCCCATGCGCCCAGCGGCGCCCACAATAGCGATTCGTGTCATGCTGAATTTGCCTTGATCTGATGTATGTAAACAGGATCGCAAAGGACGCAAAGGTTACGCAAAGCGCGCAAAGGTTCTGAGGTAGTTGTCGGGCTTAAGCCTAGCCTAATGCCCATGGATTGAGCAGCTAAACCCCCGAAAAAATGAAAGTCTGCTCGCCCCTGATCTATCCCGACCGCCAAGGCCACCGATGATCCAGTCATCGGTTTGGCATGACCTACATCCCTGTAGGCCCGATGGCGGAAGTGTCGGTGTTGCAGGGAGCACTCACCGACCTCACCCCAACCCTCTCCCGGGGGGAGATGGTTCAATCGAGCGCTTCGCGACTTTCACAGTAACCCTTTTTCAAATGAGCAACTTTTAACCTCTTTGCGACCTTTGCGTACCCTTTGCGCCCTTTGCGTTCCAAATCTTCATAAACCCATCTTTTCGAAGAAGCCCTTGACCTTGTCCATCCAGCCCTCGGATTGGGGACTGTGCTGGCTGCCGCCGCCCTTGCAGCTTTCATCCAGCTTGCGCAGCAGTTCCCTTTGCTCGCTGGTAAGGTTCACCGGGGTTTCCACCACCACCTTGCACAGCAGATCACCGGGGACGTTGCCGCGCACCGGCTTGACCCCCTTGCCGCGCATGCGGAAGATCTTGCCGGTCTGGGTGCCGGCGGGGATCTTCAGCAGCAACCGGCCATCCAGGGTCGGCACGTGTAGTTCGCCCCCCAGGGCAGCGGTGCCAAAGGAGATGGGCACCTCGCAGAACAGGTGGGCGTCTTCGCGGGTGAAGATGGGATGCTCCTTGACCGCCACCTGCACATAGAGATCGCCCGCCGGACCCCCGGCCTCACCGGCCTCGCCCTCGCCTGCCAAACGGATGCGATCGCCGGTATCCACCCCCGGCGGCACCTTGACCGACAGGGTCTTCTGCTCCTGCACCCGACCTTGACCGTGACAGGTCGAGCAGGCCTCTTCGATCACCTGACCGCGACCGTGACAGCGCGGACAGGTCTGCTGTACCGAGAAAAAGCCCTGCTGCATGCGCACCTGACCCAGACCGGCGCAGGTGGGACAGGTCTTGGGACTGGTGCCCGGCTTGGCACCACTGCCGTTGCAGGTGCCGCATTTGCTGTAGCTGGGCACGCGGATCTTTACCGTGGTGCCGGCCACCGCCTCTTCCAGACTCAGCTCCAGGTTGTAGCGCAGATCGGCGCCCCGGTTGGGTCCGCCACGACGACCGTTGGCGCCAAAGATATCGCCAAAGACATCGCCAAAAATATCGCTGAAGCTGGCGCCACCGCCACTGAAACCACCGGCGCCGGGCCGACCACCGCCCACGGAGGTATCCACCCCGGCATGGCCAAACTGATCATAGGCCGCCCGCTTCTGCGGATTGGACAGGATCTCGTAGGCCTCCTTGACTTCCTTGAACTGGCGCTCGGCCTCGGCGGCCTTGTCACCGGCGTTACGGTCCGGGTGATACTTCATCGCCAAGCGGCGATAGGCCTTCTTGATCTCGTCCTCGCCGGCGTTCTTCTGCAGACCCAGTATTTCGTATAAATCGCGTTTGGACATCTGGTTTGCTTCTCAAAATGGGACGCAGAGTACGCAAAGAAGCGCAGAGGGCGCAAAGACTATTTTCCTCTGCGATCTCTGCGCTTCTTTGCGGCCTCTGCGTCCTGACTTGCCGCTACTGGCTTATTTTTTGTCGTCTTTGACCTCTTCGAACTCGGCGTCGACCACGTCGTCGGCACCGCTGTTGCCTCCCGGGGGAGGTGGCGGCTCGCTGCCGCCGGCGGCTCCCGACTGGGCTCCCTGCTGGGAATACAGACGTTCGGCCATCTTGCCCGAGGCCTCGGTGAGGAGCTTGGTCTTGGCTTCGATCTCCGCCTTGTCGTTGCCCTTCATCGCCTCTTCCAGCTGCTTGATGGCGTTATCGATGCTGCTCTTCTCGCTGGCTTCGATCTTGCCTTCACCCAGTTCCTCCATGGACTTGCGCGTCGCGTGGATCATGCTATCGGCCTGGTTGCGTGCCGCCACCAGCTCATGGAACTGACGGTCTTCCTCGGCGTGGGCCTCGGCGTCCTTGATCATCTTCTGGATGTCGGCATCGCTCAGGCCGGACGAAGCGGTGATGCGAATCGACTGCTCCTTGCCGGTGGCCTTGTCCTTGGCGGAGACGTGCATGATGCCGTTGGCGTCGATGTCGAAGGTCACCTCCACCTGAGGCATGCCGCGCGGTGCCGGCGGGATGTTCTCAAGATTGAACTGACCCAGCATCTTGTTATCCGCCGCCATTTCCCGCTCGCCCTGGAACACGCGGATGGTCACCGCGTTCTGATTATCCTCGGCGGCCGAGAAGACCTGGCTTTTCTTGGTCGGGATCGTCGTGTTGCGGTCGATCAGGCGGGTGAATACGCCACCCAGCGTCTCGATCCCCAGCGACAGCGGGGTCACGTCCAGCAGGACCACATCCTTGACGTCGCCTTGCAGAACGCCGGCCTGAATGGCGGCGCCAAGGGCCACGACTTCGTCAGGGTTCACGCCCTTGTGGGGTTCCTTGCCGAAGAACTTGGTCACTTCTTCCACGACCTTGGGCATGCGGGTCATACCGCCGACCAGAACGACTTCGTCGATATCCGCCGTGGTCAGGCCCGCATCCTTGAGCGCGGCTTGGCAGGGCTTCATCGAGGCTTTGATCAGATCGTTCACAAGGCTTTCCAGCTTGGCGCGGGTCAGCTTCATCACCATGTGAAGCGGCTGGCCGGTCGCGCTGTTCATCGAGATAAACGGCTGGTTGATTTCAGTCTGGCTGGAAGATGACAGCTCGATCTTGGCTTTTTCTGCTGCTTCCTTGAGGCGCTGCAGCGCCATCTTGTCGAGGGTCA
>JADGBD010000171.1:4272-4999 GCA_015231665.1 Gammaproteobacteria bacterium | reverse complement strand
AAGCCATTGCGCAACACGGGGCGAATGATCTGGATATAGTCATTGCCCACCAGCACGCGTTGTTGCGGCATGGATTCGCCGGGCCAGTCCTGTAGCAAGGAGCTCAACTCTGTGCGTGCATCGGCTATCACCTGGGTTTGAAGGGTAGTGCCGGTAGGTCCGTCTGGTGGCAGGCCGAAACCACCACGGATATCCGGAACCACAGTCGCTAGACACAGCTCGGCTTGGTTGTTGTCAGCCAAGCTGCGGACACGGGCCAGATTGCTGCCGACCTTTTCGTTGGCTTGGCGAATGTAGAGAATCTTCTTGAATCGCTTCATGATGACTGTTCCTGATTGCATTTACAGCGGAATTTCGATCATGAGGATAAGGGGGCCGGATTCAAGCCGCAAGTGTTGAAGTAGCATTCGAAGCAGGGCCAAGTATGCAGGTTCGAGCACAGGAACTTTAGGCTGTACGCCGATGTCCACGGTTCGATTACGGTACGTTGGCGCGTACTCGAAAGATTTTTCTGCAGATGAGCAACCTAATTAGCCTAACCTTTGCGCATGAAAGAATTTCCTATCGTGAGGATACCCTGCTTGGCTGATTTCGAAGGTGGCTTGCGCAGTCGAAATGTCCTGCCAGATCTGTATTTCAGGCTAAACCGGTGAACCAGCTACTGGAATTTGTACGTTTGCTGAACCACGCGTTCCGCAAACTGTTACCGATCATCCTTGTTGTTGCC
>JADGBD010000171.1:0-4235 GCA_015231665.1 Gammaproteobacteria bacterium | reverse complement strand
ATCATCCAACAGGTTCCCGACAACTGGTTGCCGATGGCCATCGGCCTCATGGTGGTGGTGTTTGGCGTGGCCCTGTTCCTGCAGGGCCTGGAGCTGGGCATCTTTCCCATCGGCAAGAACCTGTCCAACGAGTTTGCCCGCAAGGGGTCCCTGCCCCTGCTGATGATCTTCGGCTTTTCCCTGGGGTTCGCCGCCGTCATCGCCGAGCCGGCGCTGATCGCGGTGGCGAGCCAGGCCGAGGTCATCAGCGAGGGGCGCATCAATGGTATGACCCTGCGGGTGCTGGTTGCCCTTTCGGTCGGTGTGGTGGTGGCGCTGGGGGTGGTGCGCATCCTGCTTGGCCACGCCCTGCACTGGTACATGATCATCGGCTACATCATCGTTGTCATCGTCACCTTCTTTGCCCCGGCGGAGATCGTAGGTCTGGCCTACGACTCCGGCGGGGTCACCACCAACATCGTCACCGTACCCCTGATCGCGGCCCTGGGCATCGGCCTGGCGGTGTCGGTGCGCGGCCGCAACCCGCTGATCCATGGCTTCGGCCTGGTTGGTCTGGCCGTGATGGTGCCGATGATCTCGGTGCAGGTCTACGGCATCCTGGTCTACAGCTTCGGCGAGGCCCGCGAGCTGGGCCAGGCGGTGGTGAGTGCCGTGCCGGCGGCGCCGCCCGAGGTGGTGGAGAACACCTCTGACAGCCTGGTGCTGGGCATGTTGCGCGACCTGCTGACCATGTTCCGCGATGTCTTGCCCATCATCGCCGTGATCCTGATCTTCCAGTATGCGGTGATCCGCAAGCACATCGCCCACGTCCACAAGGTGATGGGCGGCTTCGTGCTGGTCATCGTCGGGCTCTACGCCTTCGTGGTCGGGCTCAAGATGGGGCTCTTCCCCATCGGCCAGAGCATGGCCGAGCAGTTGATCGGGCTGGATACCTGGCTCTACGTCTATCTCTTCGCCTTTGCCATCGGCTTTGCCACCACCATGGCCGAACCGGCCCTGATCGCCATCGGCCAAAAGGCGGAGGATGTCGCCAAGGGTCGGCTCAACGCCAATGCCATCCGCTTGCTGGTGGCGGCGGGGGTGGCCGTGGGCATCACCATCGGCGTGCACCGCATCATCTCGGGCGACTCCATCCATTACTACATCATGGCCGGCTATGCCGTCGTCATCCTGACGACCCTGCTGGCGCCCAAGTACATTGTCGCCCTGGCCTACGACCTGGGTGGCGTGACCACCTCCGAAGTCACGGTGCCTCTGGTCACCGCCCTAGGTATCGGCCTGGCTACCCAGATCGAGGGCCGCAACGTCATGATCGATGGCTTCGGTCTGATCGCCTTTGCATCCATTTTTCCGATACTTTCCGTTATGCTTTACGCCATCGCCGTTGAACTCATCAATGGCAGGCAAGGGAGTCACCCATGAAATTTGCTGTGCTTGTCGCCATCCTGGCTGAGGACCTTGAAGAGAAGGCCATAGATATCGCGAAGGAAGCCGGTGCTGGAGGCATCACCCTTCTGGATGCCCGCGGCATCAGTGCGAATCAGAAAAAGACCTTCTTCGGGCTCACCTACGAGGGCGCTCAATCGGTGCTGGTCTGCGTGCTGGAGCGCAAACTGGCCCTAAACGTGATGAAGTCCCTCAAGGTGAAGCTGGACTTGGCGACCAATTCCAAGGGCGTGGTCTTTACCCTGTCACTGGACCATATCGCCGGTATCGATAACCGCCAACTGGAGAGTTTCGAAGAACGTATCAAGGACGACATCTGAGGTCACTCCTCTCACCCATCAACAGATACCTTAATTCAACAGCAATTTACTGTCCTGGAGCCAACATGCTGGTCAAAGACATCATGCAGACCAAGGTGATCACCATTTCCCCTCTGGCCACCTTGCGTGAGGCCATGGCGATCATGCGCAATCGCAAAGTCAAGTCGCTGGTGGTGGGGCGGCGCGACGATCACGATGCCTATGGCATGATCACCTACGCGGCCATCCTGCGCACCATCGTTTCGGAAGAAGGCGACATCGACCTGGTAAATGTCTATGACGTCTACGACAAGCCGGCACTGATCGCGCCCCAGGCCATGGATGTCAAGTATGTAGCGCGCATGATGATCGCCCAAAACCAGCCCCGCGTAGTGGTGCTGGAAAGTGGCAGACTGGTCGGCCTGGTCACCATGAACGACATCGTCGACGAGGTGCTCGCCCTAGCCGATGAAAATGTCAATAATGACAGTGCGTTATAGCGATAAGGTCAGGCCCTTCCGCTCAATCCTCAATCCTGGTGCGGCTTCTCCAGCACTGGCTGATAGCCCCAGTCCCTGACGCCCTGAATGGCATCATCGATGCTTTCGGAGGGCACCTGCAGGATTTTCAGCGCCGTCGCCCCCAGGCGCAGGCTGGCCTCGATGGTCTCTGGGTAGGCATGAACGGCACCAGCGTTGAGCAGTTGGGTGCTGGTCTCCAGGTCCTGGGCGCGGGCGATCACCGGCACCTGGGGACAGAGGCGGCGCAAGTGTTCCAGGCTGCGCAGGGCGCAGGCCGGTATGCCTAGACTGATCACCACCAGGGACGCCCGTTCCACGTGGATGGCGCTGAGCAGACTGGGGTCAGTGATGTCGCCGTACAGCACCGGGTAGCCATCTGCTCGCCCCTGCGCCACCCGCTTGGGGTCGGTATCGAAGGCCACGAAGGGAACCCCATTGGCATGCAGCAGCACGGCGATGGTGTGGCCGACCCGGCCATAACCGCCGATTACCACTGGGCGCTCATCGGCCTCCGGCAACTCCGTCGTGCTGCCCTGTTGGGTCTCATTCAGCGGCTGGGCCGGAACCAGGCGGGCGGCAATGGCGCCGTTGAAGTGGATCAGCACGGCGCCGGCAACCATGGCGATGAGCACCGAGGAGATGGCGATCTGCCCCAGTTGACTATCGATGACGCTGGCATCCAGGGCGATGGCGATGAGGGCGAAGCCGAACTCGCCACCCACGCTCAGCAGCAGCCCAGTGCGCCAGGCAACCCGGCTGTCCACGCCAACCCGCCGCACCATGATGGCGACAATCAGGCTTTTGCTCGCCAGAATCAGCAGGGCACCGAGCAGGGCCCAGTGGGCGATGGGCGGCAGGGCCATGGGATCAAAGCGCATGCCGATGCCGATGAAAAACAGCCCCAGCAAAACGTCGCGAAAGGGACGGATGCTGGATTCCACCTGATGGCGGAACTCGGTTTCGCCCAGCATCATTCCGGCAAGAAAGCCGCCAAAGGCCAGCGACAGGCCCAGGCTATTGGTGGTCCAGGCCGCCAGCAGGGTCACCAGCAAGACCGCCAGGGTGAACATCTCCGTCGAGCGGCCCGCGGCAACCCGATGAAACAGCGGCCGCAACAGCCAACGCCCGGCAAAGAACACCAGGGCAAAGGCGAGCACCGCCTTCAACAGCGCAAGCCCCAAAGACCCGGCCAGCAGGCTGGCGCTGAGGGAAGCACCGAGCACCGGAATGATCACCAGAAAGGGTACCGCGGTGACATCCTGGAACACCGACATCGCCAACCCCAGACGGCCATGCTGGGTGTTCTCCTCGCCCTGTTCGCGTAGCAGGCTGGAGATGATGGTGGTGGAGGATTGGGCAAAGACCGCGCCAAACACAAAGGCCGCCGGACCGGGCAGGCCAATCAGCCAGAGGATGAGGCTCACCAGCAGGGTGGTGAAGACCACCTGGCCGGTGCCCAGGCCCAGTACCTGATGGCGCAGGGCGTGCAATTGCGGCAGGGAGAAGTTCAGGCCAATGGTGAAGAGCAGGAAGACCACGCCGAACTCGCCCAAAATCTCGAACTCGGGCACTGACACCGTCGGCCCCACGGTGTAGGGGCCGAGGATCACCCCTACCAGCAGATAGCCCAGGCTGGTGGGCACATGCAGGCGCTGAAAACCCACCACCACCGCAATGGTCACGGTCAACAGCAGGAGGATTTGGCCAAGGTGTTCCATGCGGTCAGCTCGGGATGAATGTCAGGGTTGTCGCCAGGGGCGCCGGGGAGCGCGGCTGGGCCAAGAGCATAGCAAACCCAAGAGGCGCCAAGTTCAATGACTTTGCCGGGACCTGCACCACAAGGGGTTAGCAAGGTCGAATTAGCTCTCCAGCCGCTTGTACAGGGCCTGCTCGACGCATTGGCACTGCTTTTCGTTCAGGGTCATGCCATCGGGGCCGGTGACGTAGAAGATATCCTCGGCCACCTCGC
>JADGBD010000004.1:11052-25153 GCA_015231665.1 Gammaproteobacteria bacterium | reverse complement strand
GTTTAAAGCTTGTTACGTAATAGGCTAGGCCAATTTTCTACATTTTAAGTCTGATGAAATATACCAGAAGCCTGTTTAAATGGTAGAGAATTATAGTAATTTCTGAGTGCGGATGGTAGTAAAATAGTTATTATATTAATGGAGTTCGCGTGATGCAAATAATCATTATAATGGCAATATTGTTTTATTCTTCGGTATTAGATGCGGCAACAATTTTTATAAAAGATAAAGCGATTTGGTATGAAGGGAAGTCGATGGATGGAGACTACAAAAGATTTATCGAATTGGCAAAGGAACTGAATAGAAACAACAATAGCATATTTGTTAAGCTAAACTCAGAAGGTGGTGATGTTGTTGAGGCGATGAAAATTGCTAGGCTGATACATAGCTTGAATGCAAGTACGAATGTTGTATCTATTGTTCTAGATTCAGAGCGCACTGCAGCTGCGGGTAAGCTACTGTTTAATCCAGTTAAAGACGTATGCTATAGCGCTTGCTTTATTTTATTTATTAGTGGTAGCAGTCGCTACATTCTTGATGACTCGAATCACCCTGTAAAACTAGGAATGCATAGGCCATATTTTGAGGAGAAATATTTTGCTTCGTTAGGTCTTGACGAGGCTAGAGAGAAATACAAAGATATGGAAAATGAGGTCCGTGAATTCCTTGTTGAAATTGATTTTCCTAGAAATCTAATTGATAGAATGTTTGCTACAGCCTCAGATGACATGCATATGATTACCTCTGCAGATTTTAAAAAGATGAATCTTCAGTATAAGCCGTATTTTTACGAATGGGTTAAAAACAAATGCGGTCTAATGACTTCCATCAACTTCGATAAATCCAATCTCGACTCATTAACGGCTAGTGTAGAGGAATTAAAAAAACGAGGTGCTTGTGAAGCTCGTGAGCTAGTTAAGCATCAGCGCTTGATTCTAAAACAATATTAGGGAAATTCGAGCCGCTTCAGTATAAGTGACAGGCTTCGTTAACATCTCCAGCTGCAAGAAAAAAATCCTGATGATGCAAATTTACTTTCATATCCTAAAGCTCCTCTCATTCTATTATGCTTTATTCTGTCGGTGATGTGAAGCCTTTGCTACAAGAAAAAAGTTTGTCGTGAAAGAGGCGGCTTACGCGGGAGGTAAGAAGCCAGGTAAATTAAAATTTGAGGCAACATTAAGCTTGCCAAATTACCAACATTAGCCAGTCGAGCAAGTTAACCATGAATGTTTTTGTTATTACATTTCTCTAACGATTGATTAGTGAAGGCACTAACAATAGGAAAAGAAATGAGCCCAACCATATTTAGAGAAAGTGGATACCGATTTTTCTTTTTTTCACGGGAAGAGGAAAGAATGCATGTTCATGTGATCTCAAGTGATGGTGAAGCTAAATATTGGCTCGAACCGGAAATCGAACTCGCAAAAAATTACAAGCATACAAGCAAGCAGCTCAAACAAATAGAGGAATTGATAAAGGCTCACTATAATGAACTCATTAGCTCATGGCAAGCACACTTCGGGAGTTGAGATTGGGAATATATCAGTCCATGGGATTTGGCTAATCACTCATAATAAAGAGTTGTTCATGTCATATGAAAGCTTCCCTTGGTTTAAAGATCAAAAAATCAACTCAATAATCAATGTAGAGGAACAAAGTCCGGGGCATTATTATTGGCCAGATTTGGATGTTGATTTGACGGATGAGATTATTGAGCATCCCGAGCGATTTCCTAGAATTTCGTTGCAGAACGTAACAATCTAATGATAATGGTACGCACAGAGCTACCCTAGAAAATTAAAGTCTTCTCGCTCATAATCGCTCACTCCCCCAACCCTCGGCGGGCAGAGGGGTAAACGAGCTTCGTGATCTTCATAGTGAATACGATCTTTGGTCTATCACATATTTAATACGCCTTTTCAGTTCTCTGAGCCCACTGGAGCCAGCGCCCGCTTGATCGCCGCCAGCCGGCCCTGGTGGATTTTCTGTTTGATCTGCTCGCCGCTCAGCTGGGTCTTGTCGATGCTGCTGGCCTGAAAGCTCTGGGCTGCCGCCAGGGCCAGGCGGAAGCGCTCGGCCTGGGGGTAGGGCACCTGTTCCTGACCTAGGCGACCGCGGGCGTCGGCCTCGCAGGCGGTGAGAATTTGCTCGAAGCGATCGGGTTTGCGCAGGGCATCGCATTGCTCCAGTACACGGAGGAAGGTGTCGGGGCGCAGTTCATCGGCCTTGTGGATGTGGCCGTGAAAGCGTGCAGTGAGCAGGGCCAGATCACGGTATTCGGTGGGTACCCGCAGGCGCTGGCACAGGGCCGACACCAGGGTCGCACTGCGCTCTTCATGGCCGTGATGGGCTGGCAGGATCTCCGCCGAGGTCAGGCCCTTGCCCAGATCGTGACAGAGGGCGGCGAAGCGGGTGCGGGGGTCTGCATCCAGCAGGGCGGCCTGCTCCAGCACCAGCAGGCTGTGGATGCCGCAGTCGATCTCCGGGTGGTATTTCGCCGGTTGGGGTACACCAAACAGCCGATCCAGCTCGGGCAGTATGACCTTGAGCGCGCCACATTGGTGCAGGACCTCGATGAAGCGGCCGGGATGGCTCTCGCCCAGGGCCTTGACCAGTTCCTGCCAGACCCGCTCCGGCACCAGATGATCCAACTCGCCGGCGGCCACCATCTGGCGCATCAGCGCATGGGTTTCTTCGGCGACGCTAAAGCCCAGATGGGCGTAGCGGGCGGCAAAGCGGGCAATGCGCAGCACCCGCACCGGGTCCTCGGCAAAGGCGGGGGAGACGTGGCGCAACAGTCGGGCTTGCAGATCGGCCTGACCGCCGAAGGGGTCGATGATCTCGCCGGAGGCTGTCTCGGCCATGGCGTTGATGGTCAGATCGCGCCGCTGCAGGTCCTGCTCCAGGGTCACATCCGGCGCGGCATGGACGACAAAACCGCGATAGCCCGGGGCACTCTTGCGCTCGGTGCGTGCCAGGGCGTATTCCTCATGGCTCTGCGGATGCAGAAACACGGGAAAGTCCTTGCCCACCTGCTTGTAGCCCAATGCCTGCATCTGTTCGACACTGGCGCCCACCACCAGCCAATCGCGCTCGCTCACCGGCCGACCGAGCAGGCGGTCGCGCACCGCGCCGCCGACCAGATAGATCTCCACCGGCGCCTAGTCCTCGCCTGGGCGATGGGATCTTTTGCCTATTAGCTCAATGGGGTATCCATCGGGGTCAGCAAGAAATGCGATGATGGTCTGACCGGCGTTCATTGGCCCGGCCTCGCGCAGGACCTTGGCACCGGCGGCTTTCATTCGCTCGGCGGCGGCATAGACGTCATCCACCTCCAGGGCCATATGGCCAAAGGCGTTGCCCAGCTCGTAGCTGTCCACGCCCCAGTTGTAGGTCAGCTCGATCACCGTGTTGTCCGCCTCATCGCCATAGCCGACAAAGGCCAGGGTGAACTTGCCCTCGGGGTACTCCTTGCGGCGCAGCTCGCGCATGCCCAGCACCTGGGTGTAGAAGTGGATCGAGCGATCCAGATCGCCGACGCGCAGCATGGTGTGCAGTATTCTCATGGTCTTCTCCGGGTGGTGGTATGCAGTGAAAGTCCGCAAATGAACGCATTTGAGGACGCAGAGATCGCGGAGAAGCGCAGAGAGCGCAGAGTCTGTATTGCTACTTGCCAATCCATTGGACTGAACCAATGATCTCTGCGACCTCCGCGCTCCTTTGCGTTCTCTGCGTCCTTATAAAAGGATTCCGGCTTGGCATTATACCTGCGCAAGCGCAGAATCTGTGCCTTTCCCCAGCCACTCCAGCGAACATCAGGCAGGCTCCCTTGACTCGACCGGCAAAGGCCAAGACCGCCACTCTACCGAACATTTTGCACACGGCACGGCTGTTTTTGCCGCTGTCTCTGCTGGGTGGCGGTCTGCTGTTGTGCATCAGCTCGGCGCTGATCGGTCCTCTGTTGCCGGGCCAGTCGTTCATCGCCTGGCTGTTGGTGATCACCGCGCTGGGGCTGGCCGGGCTGCGGCTGCATCGCTATCTGTTTCTACCCTTGCTGGAGATGCAAAACGCCCTCTACCACTTCAACCTGGGCGAGCCCGGAGTGAGGGTAGGGGATGGCCGCACCGGCGTGCTTCAGGGCATGGCCACCGACATCAACAGCATGATCGAGGAGCTGGCTGACCTCTACGACGACATGGACAACCGGGTGGCGGCGCAGACCAAGCGCCTGGCGCAAAAGACGGCATCGCTGAAGATCCTTTACGATGTCGCCAACAGCATCAATCAGGCGAGCAATCTGGACGACCTGCTGGTGCGTTTTCTGCGCATTCTCAAGGAGATGGTCAATGCCCGGGCGGCGACAGTGCGGCTGCGCACCACGGAGGGGCAGATGCGTCTGGTGGCTTGCCTGGGGCTGGATGATCAGGTGCTGCGCGAGCGCGAGATTCTGCCCATCCGCCTGTGCCGTTGCGGCGATACCCTGACCCCGGGGGACATCCTCTGCCGCCACGATCCCGAGCAATGCAGCGCGGCCCAGGAGCGACCCATGTTCGGCAGCGAGGAGATCGAGGCGATCGAGGTGCCCATGCCCTACCATGACGATCTGATGGGCTTTTACCGCCTCTATGTGCCGCGCTACGGACTGCGCGAGCGCGAGGATGAGATGGAGCTACTCAAGGCCATAGGTCGCCATCTGGGCATGGCTGTGGCCAAACAGCGCTCCGACAGCGAGGCCCGCCGCCTGACCATTATCGAAGAGCGCACCGCCCTGGCCCACGAGCTGCACGACTCCCTCGCCCAGACCCTGGCGAGCCTGCGCTTTCAGGTGCGGATGTTGCGCGATACCCTGCAAAGTGACGGTGACAGCCAGCAGGCGATCGAAGAAGTCGGCCGCATCAGCAATGGCCTGGATGAGGCCCATGACGAGCTGCGCGAGTTGCTCAATGGCTTTCGCGCACCGGTGGATGGGCGTGGCCTGGGGCCGGCGCTGGAGAAGATCATCAGCCGCTTTCGTCAGGAGACCGGGTTGGTGGTGTTTCTGCAGATGGATTGCCAGCAGCCCTCGCTGTCCGGCAGTGAAGAAATGCAGTTGTTGCGAATTATTCAGGAATCTTTGGCGAATATACGCAAACATGCCCATGCCCATACGGTTCGTGTCTTGTTACGCTGCCGCCGCTCGGGGCAATATGCCCTGTTGGTGGAGGACGATGGGGTGGGTTTTGACAACGCCCAGCGCATGGGTCGGCCGGGCGAGCACATAGGTCTGTCGATCCTTGAAGAACGCGCCCATCGCCTCAATGGTGAACTGCGTATCGAGAGCGAGCCGGGTGAAGGCACCCGGATTGAGCTCAACTTCCAGTCCAAGTTCAGGCAATGACCCCCCGGGAGCCCAGCCATGCGCGTACTGCTGATTGATGATCACGCCCTGTTCCGCATGGGTCTCAAGGAACTGCTGGAGCGGCGCAACCTGGAGGTGGTGGACGTGGTCGGCAGCGGCGAGCAGGGCCTGGAGGTGCTCGGCCGCGAGGCCCTTGATGTGGTGCTGCTGGACATGCGCATGCCCGGCCTGAGCGGCCTGGAGGTGCTCAAGCGGCTGCGCCAGGAATACCCCCGCCTGCCGGTGGTGATGCTCACCACCAGCCGCGACGAGCGCGACCTGATTGACAGCCTGCAGCAGGGTGCGCAAGGCTATCTGCTCAAGGACATGGAGCCGGACGAGCTGATCGATGCCCTGATCCGCATCGTCCAGCGGGGTGAAACCCTGGTGGCACCGGAGTTGACCGCGGTGCTGGCAAAAGCGGTCCAGGGCGGGGAAAATCCTGTGGCCCCGGCGGATCTCGGCGATGCTTTTGCCAGCCTGACCCCGCGGGAGCGGGAGATTCTCTGCCACCTGGCCGATGGCCAGAGCAACAAGCTCATCGCGCGCAACCTGGGCATCTCCGACGGCACGGTCAAGCTCCACGTCAAGGCGATACTGCGCAAGCTGGAGGTCCACTCGCGGGTGGAAGCGGCGGTGATGGCGGTGGAGAAGGGCATGTGTGACCGGGTGGTGGAGTGAGTGTTGGGATTATCGGGTCCGCAGATGAACGCAAAAAGCGCGAAATGTGAACAATTGCCCTCTCTCCCCCACCCCTCTCCCCGGAGGGGCGAGGGGCTTAAATCATTGACTGGCAGCTGCCAGCTGACGGCTGATAGCTGGCCGCTGATAGCTAACAAGAGCAATACAAGATGAAACGATTTCTGCAACTGATTCGCGAGTGTCTTACCGATGTGCGTGAGCTCATGCCCTGGGACTTGGAAGAGCGCATCGATGCCAATCCCGATCTGCTGATTCTGGATGTGCGCGAGCCCGATGAGTTCGCGGCGATGCATATCCAAGGCTCGATCAACGTCCCCCGCGGCGTGCTCGAATCCGCCTGCGAGTGGGACTACGAGGAAACCCTGCCCGAGCTGGTGCGCGCTCGCCAGCGGGAGATCGTCGTCGTCTGCCGCTCCGGTTATCGCAGCGCCCTGGCGGCGCACAGCATGCAGGTGCTCGGCTACAAGAACGTCACCTCCCTGCAGACCGGCCTGCGCGGCTGGAAGGACTACGATCAGCCGCTGATCGACCAGCAGGGCGCGGACGTAGACCTGGACCTGGCCGATGACTACTTCACCGCCAAGCTGCGGGAAGATCAGCAACGGCCGGCGGATTGGCAGGATTGAGCGCAACCTTGAACAGCCCTGTGAAAATCCTCAAGTCCCTGCGTCCTCTACTGATTCTCGTCTTGGCCGCTGGCCTGGCGTTTCTCATCATCAAGAGCAAGCCCGAGGCCAAGCCGGTGGTGGTCAAGGAAAAGGCCTGGCCGGTGCGGGTGCAGCTGGCGGAGCCCGCCACCCTGGCTCCGACCCTGACCCTGTATGGCCGTATCGAATCCCTCTGGTCGAGCCAGCTCACCGCCGGCATCGTTGCCGATGTGCTGGAGGTGGCGGTGCTGGAGGGTGACGAGGTCGCCAAGGGACAGCTGCTGCTAAGCCTGGACGACCGCGATGCCCGCCTGTTGCTGGCCCAGCGTGAGGCGGAACTGGCGGAAGCCGCAGCGCGCATCCGTTCTGCCGAGAGCCGCCATCAGTCGAATCTGGAGAATCTGCCGCGGGAGCAGCGTCTGTTTGCCCTCAGCGAGAAAGAGGTGGAGCGGCTGCTGGGGCTGGTGGAGCAGCAGCTGGCGGCGCCCTCGGCGATGGACAAGGCGATTCAGGATGTCCAGCGCCAGGCCATGAGCCTGCGCACCCGCGAGCAGGCGATCAGCGAACACGCCTCGACCCTGGCGGAGCTGGAGGCCAAGCGGGTGCGCGCCGAGGCCCTGCGGGATCAGGCACAGCTGGAGCTGGAGCGCGCCCGGGTGAACGCGCCTTTCGATGGCCGCATCGCCAAGGTGCTGGTTTCTCCGGGCAAGCGGGTGCGGGTCGGCGATGCCCTGGTGCAGCTCTACGACAGGGGCGCGATGGTGGTGCGGGCGCAGTTGCCCAGCCGCTACATTGCCCTGATCAAGCGGGCGCTGGATCGGGGCGATCGCCTGGGGATTCGGGGCGAGGTCGATGGCCAGCCCCTGCAGGCCAAGTTGCTGCGCATCGCCGGTGAAGTGGCCAGCGCCAGCGGCGGGGTCGAGGCCCTGTTTGCCCTGAGCGATGGCGATCAGTTCCAGCAGGGCCGCTTTGTCCGCATCGATCTGACCCTGCCGGAGCAGGAGGGTCTGCTGGCCGTGCCACCGGAGGCGATCTACGGCACCGATCGGATCTATCGCCTCAGCCCCGAGCAGCGACTGCTGCCGGTGGCCATCGAGCGCGTGGGCGAGATGCGGGTGAGCCAGCAGCAGGTGCAGGCCCTGGTGCGCTCGGCCGAGATCAAGCCCGGCGACATGCTGGTGGTTACCCAGCTACCCAATGCCATCGAGGGCCTGCTGGCCAAGCCCAGCGATGGCGAAGGCAATCCCCTGATTCAGATCAGCCCGCCTGGGCCTGGGCCTGAGCAATGAGCCAGCCCCAGCAATGACACAAGAATTTCGTCACCGCGAGGATTTCATTGGCATCTTTGCCAATCATCCGGTTGCTGCCAATCTGCTGATGGTGATCATGTTGCTCTCCGGGGTCTGGGCCCTGAGCAACCTGAATACCCAGTTCTTCCCCAACTTCGAGATGGAAGTGGTCAGCGTGCGCACCCTCTGGCCGGGTGCCAGCGCCGAGGATGTGGAGCGCTCCATCACCCTGCCGCTGGAGCAGGCACTGCGTACCGTCGATGGCCTGGACAAGATGAGCTCCACCTCCAGCGAGGGGGTCAGCCTGATCAGCCTGGAGTTTCCCGAAGGCACGCAGATGGCCGAGGCCACCAGCCGGGTGGAGGAGCTGGTCAAGACGGTGCGCAATCTGCCCGCCGATGCCGAAGATACCGAGGTCAGCCACATGCTCCGCCACGAGGCGGTGGCCCGCCTGCTGGTCTATGGCGGCAACGACATCCGTGAGCTGCGCCCGCTGGTGCGTCAGTTCGAGCGCGAGTTGCTCAGCCGCGGCATCGCCAAGGTCAGCATCAACGGCCTGCCCGAGGAGGAGTTGGCGATCCAGCTGCCCATCGCCAGCCTGCAGGACCTGGGGTTGTCGCTGGGTCAGGTGGCCGAGGCCATAGCCGCCGAATCCCAGGACGCCCCCGCCGGCACCCTGGGGCGGGATGATGTGGGTCGCGACATGCGCAGCCTGGGCCAGCGGCGCAACGAGCTGGGTTTCGAGCAATTGCCCCTGGTTGCCGATCAGCAGGGCCGGCTGGTGCGGGTCGGCGACGTGGCCCAGGTGGAGCGGCGACCCAGGCCCAATCAGGTGAGCCTGAGTTATCAGGGCAAACCGGCGGTGGAGCTGCAGTTGCAACGCTCGGCCAGTGCCGATTCGCTGGAGTCGGCGCAGACCATGACCGACTGGCTGGCGGAGATCCAGCCGCGACTGCCCCCCGGGATCAAACTGCAGGTGTATGACGAGAGCTGGCAGCTGATTGCCGATCGCATCAATCTGCTGCTGAAAAACGGCCTCGGCGGCCTGCTGCTGGTGGTGCTGATCCTGTTTCTGTTTCTCAACGGTCGGGTCGCCTTTTGGGTCACCCTGGGCATCCCCATCTCCTTCATGGCGACCCTGGCGATTGTGTATTGGGTCGGCGGCAGCATCAATATGATCTCCCTGTTCGCCCTGATCATGGCTCTGGGGATCATCGTCGATGATGCCATTGTCGTGGGCGAGGACGCCCTGGCCCATTACCAGAGCGGCGAGCGCTCGCTGCAGGCGGCCGAGGGCGGCGCCCGGCGCATGCTGGCGCCGGTGATGGCCTCGTCGCTGACCACCATCGCTGCGTTTATCCCGCTGATGTCCATCAGCGGGGTGATTGGCAAGATACTCTTCGCCATCCCGCTGGTGGTGATCTGCGTCATCATCGCTTCTCTGATCGAGAGCTTTTTTGTCTTGCCCGGCCATCTGCGCGGCAGCTTCCACAAAATGCACCACAGCCAGCCGAATCGACTTCGCGCCCGCCTGGAGCAGGGCTTTGACCGCTTTCGCGACAACGCCTTCCGGCCCTTGGTGAGGGCGGCGGTGGCCAACCCCTGGACCACGGTGAGCAGCGCCCTGGCGGCCTTCATCCTCGCCTTTTCCCTGCTGCTGGGCGGGCGCATCGGTTTCACCTTCTTCCCCAGTGTCGAGGGCAACATGCTCACCGCCAGCGTCACCTTTGTTGCCGGCACCCCGCCGCAGCGGGTGGAATCCTTCATCGGTGAGGTGGAGCAGGCGCTGTATGAGACCGACCGCCATTTCGGCGGCGGCCTGGTACGGGTGGCCCAGGTGGCCAATGGCCAGGCCTTTTTCAACGCCATCTCCGGGCAGAACGGCGAGCAGTTCGCCTCGATTGTGGTGGAGCTGATCCCCTCGGACCGGCGCGAGGTGCGCAACGAGCAGTTCCTCAAGCACTGGGAGAGTCGCTTTCAGCGCCCGCCGGGGCTGGAGAACATGACCCTGACCTCGCGCAAGGGCGGCCCCCAGGCACGCGATCTGGAGGTCAAGCTCACCGGGGCGACCCCCTATGTGCTCAAGGCGGCGGCCCTGGAACTGAGCGAGAGCCTGCGCGCCATCGCCGGGGTGCACGGCCTGGAGGACGATATGCCCTACGGCCGCCAGCAGCTGATCTTCCGCCTCAATCCTCTGGCTGAAGCCCTGGGCCTGACCCTGGCCGAGGTCAGCCGCCAGCTGCGCGGCGCCCTCGATGGTCATCTGGTGCAGATTTTCACCGAGCAGGAAGAGGAGGTGGAGGTGCGGGTGATGCTGCCGGATGTCGAGCGCCATCGCCTGATCACGCTGGAGAACATCAACCTGTTCCTGCCCAACGGTGAGGCAGCGCCACTGCCATCCCTGCTGGAACTGCAGGAGCAGCGCGGCTTCAAGGCACTGCGCCATGTGGATGGCCAGCTGGCGGTGACCCTCTACGCCGATGTGGATCGCAGCCAGAACAACGCCAACCTCATCCGCGAGCAGATCAGCCAGGAGCTGCTGCCGGAGCTGACCAGCCGTTACGGCATCCACTGGGAATTCTCCGGCGGCGCCGAGGACCAGCGCGAGACCGCCGGCGACATGAAGCGCGGCGCCCTGTTCGCCCTGGCGATGATCTACATCGTCCTGGCCTGGGTGTTCGGCTCCTACGGCTGGCCGCTGGTGGTGATGTCGGTCATCCCCTTCGGTATTGTCGGCGCCCTTGTTGGTCACTGGGCCATGGGCATAGAGCTGACGATTCTGTCGATGTTCGGCCTGTTTGGCCTTTCTGGCATAGTGGTCAACGACTCCATCATCCTGGTGATGTTCTACAAGGAGCTGCGCCAGCAGGGTATGGGGGTGCAGGAAGCCGTCATCGAGGCCGCCTGCCGCCGCCTGCGTGCGGTGCTGCTGACCTCCCTGACCACCATCGCCGGCCTCGGCCCGCTGCTGTTGGAGACCTCGCTGCAGGCCCAGTTCCTCATTCCCATGGCCACTTCCATCGCCTTCGGACTGGCCTTCGCCACCTTCCTCATCCTGCTCATGGTGCCGGTGTTGCTAAGTGCGCTGGAGGGGCGAAAACAGCCCCAGCAGCCCTCGATGGCAGGGGTACCCGATCAAGCGCAGGCTGAAGTTTGACATAAGCTAACTGCTCGGGTCTTCAAGCCCCTCTCCCCTTGGGGAGAGGGGTTGGGGAGAGGAGTAAGTAGTGACAAAATAAGGAACCCAGATGCAATCCAGCAACACCCTCTGGCACCACGCCAGCGTTACCCGCGAGCGACGCGAGGAACAGAACGGCCACCGTTCGGTGGTGCTCTGGTTCACCGGCCTGTCCGGCTCGGGCAAATCCACCCTGGCCCATGCGGTGGAAGAACAGCTGCATCAGCGCAGCTGCCGCACCATGGTGCTGGACGGCGATAACGTCCGTCACGGCCTCTGCGGCGATCTGGGCTTCAGCGATGAGGACCGGCGCGAGAACCTGCGCCGCATTGGCGAGGTGGCCAAGCTGTTCGTCGAGGCTGGGGTGATCACCCTGACCGCCTTCATCTCGCCCTTCCGCGCCGAGCGCCGGCGGGTGCGCGGCCTCATGCCCCACGGCGACTTTCTCGAAATCTTCTGCGACACCCCGCTGGAGATCTGCGAGCAGCGCGATGTCAAGGGTCTCTACGCCAAGGCCAGGGCAGGGGAGATTCCCGAGTTTACCGGCATCAGTTCGCCCTATGAGGCGCCGCAGAATCCGGAGCTGATCGTCAACACCGGCACTGCAGGGCTGGACCACTGCGTCCAGCAGGTGCTGGACTTCATGCAGCAGCGGGGGGTGTTCGATGTCGCTGACCGGGCTTGAATCTTGCCATCCCTTGCTGGGCGAGATCCTGCAGATCGCCCAGGAGGCCGGAGAGCGCATCCTCCAGGTCTATGGCCGCGAGGATTTTGGTGAGCAGCTGAAATCCGACAGCAGTCCCCTGACCGAGGCCGATCTGGCCGCTCATCGCCACATAGTCCAACGCCTGCAGGCCCTGACCCCAGGCTGGCCGATACTCTCCGAGGAGTCCGCCGCCATCCCCTGGTCCGAGCGCCAGGGCTGGCAGCGCTACTGGCTGGTGGACCCGCTGGACGGCACCAAGGAATTCATCAAGCGCAACGGGGAGTTCACCGTCAACATCGCCCTGATCGACCAGCACCGCCCGATCCTGGGGGTGGTGCATGCGCCGGTGCTGGCAACCAGCTGGCTGGGGGATGTCGAGCAGGGCGCCTTCAAGCAGACAGGGGCAGGAGTGGAGCCCATCAGGGTACAGCCGCATCAGCCCGGCGAGCCTTGGCGGGTGGTCGGCAGCCGCTCCCACGCCGGTGCCGGCCTGGCGGCTTTTCTGGCGGATCTCGGCGAGCACGAATTGGTCTCCATGGGCAGCTCGATCAAACTCTGCCTAGTGGCGGAAGGCGCGGCCCACCTCTACCCGCGCCTCGGCCTGACTTCGGAGTGGGACACCGCCGCAGCCCAGGCGGTGGTCGAGGCGGCCGGAGGCGAAGTGATCCAACAGGAAGACGCCAAAGCCCTGGAATACAACCGTAAGGAAAGCCTGCTTAACCCCTTTTTCATCGTCCGGCCAATCGTCCACCCTGGGCATTGAACCGGCCTCTGTTGCAAAGGCTTGACAATGGGGTTTAGGTCACTAAAATACGCCGCACATCACAGCGGGAATAGCTCAGTTGGTAGAGCACAACCTTGCCAAGGTTGGGGTCGCGAGTTCGAGTCTCGTTTCCCGCTCCAGATTTTCCACAGCCGTTGAGCTGTGACTAAAAGCCCCGTGAGGGGCTTTTGCTTTTTCTGCCCTTTGGTTTTTTGCTGGTGTTGAGCTTTGAATAAATCCCTTCGCATAGTCCTGGTCATTGCTGGTTTGATCCTGCTGGGGCTGTTGCTCAAACCGGCCAGCTATCCGATTACCAATGCCGAGCCGCGGGGGCGTTCTGTGGTCAGCTTTGGTGATAGCCTGACCTATGGCACCGGGGCGGCGGCGGGGCAGGATTATCCGGCGGTGCTGGCGGGCTTGCTGGGTGAGCCGGTGATCAATCTGGGGGTGCCGGGCAACACCACGGCAGATGCCTTGGCGCGGCTGGATGAGGTGATCGAGCAGGAGCCGCGGATTGTCCTGCTGACCCTGGGTGGCAATGACCTGCGCAAAGGGGTGGATGCGCAGACCGCCTTTGCCAATTTGCGCCAGATCGTGACGCGATTGCAGGAGCAGGGAGCGCTGGTTGTGATTGGCGGGCTAGAGATTCCTTTGCTGGACAAGGGCTATGCCGCAGCCTACCGCGCCCTGGCGGAGGAGACCGGCTCTCTCCTGGTGGCGAATGTGCTGGAGGATATGCTCGGCGATTCCGCGCTGATGAGCGATCAAATCCATCCCAACGCCCAGGGTTATGCCCTGATGGCCGGCTATTTTCACCGCGTGCTGCAGCCCTATTTGCGCTGAATTCTCCGAGGCCAGCTCTTGGTCTCCCGCTTTATCTGCGATTGTAACCAACCTGTTGCGGCATTTTTGTTAGCATGTGGCGAACAAATATGACAATAGGGTTACATCCTTCATGCAATTGCACTTGTCGAACATTTCCGAGGCAGAGTTTGAACGCCGTCTTAGCGCCAGCTGGCCCTTGCTGGCTGAGCCCGCTGAGGCCTTTGAGGCCTGTTATCTGGACAGTTTTGACTGGCGCCTGTACCACGCCGGGTTGATGTTGTTGGCGCAGCGGGTTGGCTCGGGTTGGCGCTTGCAGCTGGCGCAGATCAAGTCCGCCGAGCTCCAGCTTGAGGCCGACAACCCCGAACAGCCGGGCTTGCTGGATTCGCTGGTCCATGCCGAGCTGCGCGAGCGTTTGGCGCCGGTGCTGGAGATGCGCTGCTTGCTGCCTCAGCTCTGGCTGGGGGGGCGCAACCGGCAGATGCGTCTGCTGGATGATGAAGAAAAGACCCTGGTGCGGATTGAGCTGTTGGAGATCAAGATACGCCCAAGTGATGGGGCAGGTGAGGGGGCAGGGGATGGAGACTGGCTTGAAACGGCACCGATCCTGC
>JADGBD010000004.1:0-10952 GCA_015231665.1 Gammaproteobacteria bacterium | reverse complement strand
GGGGCAGGTGAGGGGGCAGGGGATGGAGACTGGCTTGAAACGGCACCGATCCTGCGGGTGATTGGCCTCAAAGGCTACGAAGAGGAGCAGGAGCGCCTGCTCGATTGGCTGCGGGGGCAGGCTGAATTCAGTCACTGGCCCGAGTTGGCTTATCTTCAGTTGTTGGCCGAGGCCGGCGTCCAGCCCGGACGTTACAGCGCCAAGCTGAATTTTCACCTGGATCCCGCCGAGCGGGCGGATGTTGCCGCCAGGCATATTCTGGGTTTCTTGCTGGGGGTTATCCAGGACAATCTGGAAGGCGTCAAACAGGACATAGATTCCGAGTATCTGCACGATCTACGGGTGGCGGTGCGGCGTACGCGCTCGGCCCTGAGCCAGATCAAGGAGGTCTTCGAGCCCAGCTTGGTTGAGCATTTCAAGCAGGAGTTTGGCTGGCTGGGCCAGATCACCGGCCCGACCCGGGATATGGATGTCTATCTGCTCAAATTCCCGGACTACCTCAACTGCCTGCCGGAGGAATACCGCGGGGCGCTGGAGCCGCTGCACCGTTATCTGGAACGCCACCATAGCAGCGAGCAGAAAAAGCTGGCCAAGCGTCTGCAAAGCGTGCGGATGCAGAAGTTGCTTGCCGATTGGGACGCATTTCTGCGCCAGCCGGCGACCAACGTCAGTCATTATGCCAATGCCGTGCGCCCCGTGCGCGAGGTGGCGAGCAAGCGCATCCACAAGATGTACAAACGGGTGATCAGCGAGGGCAGGGCGATTGCGGACGACAGTCATCCCGAGGAACTGCATGAGTTGCGCAAGAGCTGTAAGAAATTGCGCTACTTGATGGAGTTTTTCCAGAGCCTCTATGCCGATGAGGCGATCAAGGGTCTGATCAAGTCGGTCAAGGTGCTGTTGGATAATCTCGGCGATTTCCAGGACCTGGAGGTGCAGGCGGGCAAGCTGCGGCAGATGTCCGAGGAGCTGCGCCAGGCCCGGGTCAGCACCGACACCTTGCTGGCCATGGGCATGCTGATTGATGACCTGTTGCAGCGCCAGCACCAGGAGCGGGCGCATTTCGCCGAACGCTTCGCCGAGTTCAGCGATGCGGATAACCGGTCGCTGTTCGATCAACTCTTCAAACCGGGAGGGCGTGGCGGATGAAAATCATCGGCGTCTACAACATCAAGGGTGGTGTGGGCAAAACCGCCACCGCCGTCAACCTCGGCTACATCTCCGCCAAGGCGGGGATGCGCACCCTGATCTGGGATCTGGATCCGCAAGGGGCTTCCAGTTTCTATTTCCGCATCAAGCCCAAGCTCAAGGGGCCGAAAAAGCTGCTGCGCGGCGAGCGGGACTTGGATGAGGCGATCAAGGCCACCGACTACCCCAAGCTGGATTTGTTGCCCGCCGACTTTTCCTTTCGCAACATGGATCTGCTGCTGGAAGAACTGAAGAATCCGATGCGCCAGCTACTCGCCCTGCTCAAGCCCCTCTCGGAGGAATACGACCGCATCTATCTGGATTGCCCGCCGAGCATTTCCCTGGTCTCGGAGAATGTCTTTCGCGCCTCCTCGGCGCTGGTGGTGCCGACCATCCCTACCACCCTGTCGTTGCGCACCCTCTATCAGTTGTTGGAGTTTCTCAACGGCCACAAGATGAACAAAACCCCGGTATGGCCGGTGCTGTCCATGGCCGATCGGCGTAAGAAGATGCATAAGGAGATCATGGATGCACCCCCGGAAAACAGCTTTCAGACGGTGATTCCCTACAGCAGCAGTGTCGAACTGATGGGCGAGTACCGCAAGCCGGTGCTGGAATACTCGCGCAGCTGCCCGGCGGCTCGGGCCTATGTGGAGCTGTGGAAGGAGTTGGAAGGGCGCTTGCGCAAGAAGAAGGGCTAAATCAAAAACCGGAACGCAAAGAGTTAAAAAATTAGTGAAATCTATCCGGAATAACTCGCAGATTGACGGGCCGCCAGCAAGCGCTGGCAGCCCGTGCGGATCCGGTTACTCGGCGGCTTCTGCGGCTTCCTCAGCCGGGGCTTCGGCTACCGGCTGCTTGACCTTGGGTGGCTGAATCAGGCCGGCCTCCAGCAGGATCTTGGCCTTGTCATCACCATTGATCAGCTTGCCGCTGGCGATGCTCTTCACAGCGTGGCGCTGGTTGCGCTTTGCGAAAATGACATACTCATCGGTTTTTTTAACGACTTTCATCTGGTCTCCAATTTACTAATAAAAACGGTTGGTTAAGGCTATTTTCTGGATAGCCGGTCAGCTTCCAGCATAGCCCCCATGCGCCTTATCAGGTGCTTCAGCGCGGCGCTATGATACAGGCGCTGAGGCCTTTGCGCTAAGCCTGGGTCTGTTCTTTTTCTCTCGTTGTTCCTCTGATCCTTTCCCTGATTTCACCTGCAGCTGCAGAAATCTGCGCCCGAGTTTTGCTCAGGGCTGGATTTTAGCGGGCAATACATCTAGAATTGCTCTAAGGTAAAAGTCGTAACTAATCAATTTATAAAGAAATGAATATGCTTACAAACGTCTTGCAATCACAGCGGCCGCTTCTTCCCACCCTGATTCTGTTCATGAATCGGCGGTTCAAGGAGGCGGTTTTGTTGTTGAGTCTGGCCGCGGCCTTGCTTTCTTTGCTGGCCTTGCTGAGCTATTCGCCGGCTGATCCGGGCTGGTCCTTTACCGGCCATACCGGCCCGGTGAGCAATCTGGCGGGACATCTGGGCGCTTGGGGCGCTGATGTCAGTCTCTATCTGCTGGGTTTTGCCGCTTACCTGCTGCCAATGGTGCTGTTTTGGCTGGGTTGGGACTATTTCCGCAAGCCCATGAGCGAGTCGGTGGTGAACAGCCTGAGCTTCAATTTGATGCGCTGGGGTGGCCTGGTGCTGGGCCTGGTCACTGCGGCGGCCTTCACCAGCATGCAGATGCAGGGGATGGCGCTGGATTTGCCCATGGGCGGCGGCGGTATTCTCGGTAGTCTGGCGGCCTCTCTGGCGGTCTCCCAGCTGAGCTCAGTGGGCGGTTCGATCCTGATGCTGGGCTTGTTTCTGCTTGGTGTGACCCTGTTTACCGGGCTTTCCTGGGTTGCTCTGATGGAATCTCTGGGCAGTGGTGTGCTCTATTTGCTGGCCAAGCTGGACTGGCGTTTGCCGAGTTTGTCGCTGCCCGACATCAAGCTGCCGAATTTGCCCAAGGTGCGCGTGTCTCTCGAAAAGGAGGACGACGAGCCCCACAAGATGCAGGAGCCGACCCTGGAGTTCAGTCCGGAATTGGTCGCGGAGTTTGTTGAGGAGCGGATCGAACCGACCCTCAGGGCCACGGGGCCACAGAAACGGGTGGAGCCACAGAAGCTGGTGGTGAATGAGCGCGCCGATAGCTGTAGCGTGCCGGTGGAAGACCTGCCCGGGCTGGCCACTACCGCCTCCTTTGTACGCATGATGAAGCAAAGCATCAGCGGCGAGGGCCAGACCCGAACCCAGCGCCGGCCCCTGCAGAGCGTTACTCGCCCCATCACCAAGAGCGGCCTGCCGCCGCTGGATTTGCTCGACAAGCCGGCGCCGCGCATCGGTGGTTACAGCAGGGAAGCGCTGATCGAGATGTCCCGTCAGGTGGAAGAAAAGCTGGCGGATTTCGGCATCAAGGTCGAGGTGGTGGAGGTGCATCCCGGCCCCGTGGTTACCCTGTTCGAGCTGATGCTTGCTCCCGGCACCAAGGCGAGCAAGGTCTCCGGCCTGTCCAATGACCTGGCCCGCTCCCTGTCCACCAGTCGGGTGCGGGTGGTGGAGGTGATTCCCGGCAAGACCACCATCGGTCTGGAGATCCCCAACGAACAGCGCGAGACTGTCTATCTGCGCGAAATCATGAGTTCCCGCGCCTATCAGGACTCCGAATCCCTGCTCACCCTTTCACTCGGCAAGGACATCGGTGGCGAGCCGGTGGTGGCGGATCTGGCGAAGATGCCCCATGGCCTGATCGCCGGAACCACCGGCTCGGGCAAGTCGGTGGCGATCAACGCCATGATCCTCAGCCTGCTCTACAAGGCCTCGCCGGAAGAGGTGCGCCTGATCATGGTGGACCCCAAGATGCTGGAGCTGTCGGTGTATGAGGGTATTCCCCACCTGCTCACGCCGGTGGTCACCGACATGAAGGAGGCAGCCAACGCCCTGCGCTGGTGTGTGGCGGAGATGGAGCGGCGCTACAAGCTGATGGCCTCGCAAGGGGTGCGCAACATCAAGGGGTACAACCGCAAGGTGGGCGATGCCATTGCTGCTGGCGAGCCGATTCCCGATCCCTTCTTCAACCCGGCCATGGCCCTGGACGTGGATGGCGTGCCGACCCTGGAGAAGATGCCCTACATCGTCGTGGTGATCGACGAGCTAGCAGACATGATGATGGTGGTGGGCAAGAAGGTGGAAGAGCTCATCGCCCGTCTGGCGCAGAAGGCCCGCGCCGCCGGCATCCATCTGCTGCTGGCTACCCAGCGGCCTTCGGTGGACGTCATCACCGGTCTGATCAAGGCGAATATCCCCACTCGCCTGTCCTTCCAGGTCTCCTCGCGCATCGACTCGCGCACCATTCTCGATCAGATGGGCGCGGAAAACCTACTCGGCCACGGCGATGGACTCTATCTGGCCCCGGGCGGCAGCGTGGTGCAGCGGGTGCATGGCGCCTTTGTCGATGACCCCGAGGTGCATCGGGTGGTGGACTTCCTCAAGCAGACCGGCGCGCCCAATTATCTGGACGAGATTCTGCAGGAACCCAGCGAGATGATCCCCGGTCTATCCGCTGATGCCGCCGGGGTGGACCTGGAAGATGCCGATCCGCTATATGATGAGGCGGTGGAGTTCGTCATCCAGAGCCGCCGCGCCTCCATTTCCAGCGTGCAGCGCAAGCTGAAAATCGGTTATAACCGCGCCGCCCGTTTGATTGAAGAAATGGAGCGGGTAGGCCTGGTCTCGGCGCCGGAGCACAACGGCAACCGCCAGGTGCTGGCGCCGCCGGCCTATGAAGATTAAAGTTTGGGTCCGCAAATGAACGCAAATAAACGCAAGATGAGTAGTAGTCTGGGATAATGCGCTGTCTATCCCAATGTTGCAGATGCAGACAGCTGTTCAGTCTTCATCTGTAACCTTGGCGTTCATTTGCGGACTTCATTCTGGGTTTCCCGAGGACAAAGCATGCGTGGCCTGACCTTCCTGTTCATCTTCCTTGCCAGCCTGCCGGCTCAGGCCGACAGCATTGCTGATCTCAAGGCATTCATCGCCGGGCTGACCACCTTCCAGGCGGATTTTGTTCAGACCGTGCGTCAGGGCAGCAAGGAGCAGCGCGAAAGCGGTGTGCTCACCCTGAAACGCCCCACTCGCTTCCGCTGGGATTACCTCAAGCCCCATCCGCACATGGTGCTGGCCGATGGCTTTCACGTCTGGGTGTATGACAAGGAGCTGGAGCAGGCCTCGCGCCAGCCGCAGAAAAAGGCCGTCTCCGGCACCCCGGCGCAGGTGCTCACCGGCGATGTGCCGGTGGAGCAGACCTTCGTCATCACCGCTCTGCCTGGGCAGGGCGATCTCAGCTGGGTCAAGCTGGTGCCGCGGGACAAGGACAGCCAGTACGACTACATCAAGGTCGCCCTGCGCGCCAAGCAACTGGCGCGCATGGATATTGTCGATAAGCTCGGCCAGACCACCGAGATCGAATTTGCCAAGATCAAGCGCAACCCGGAAATCCCTTGGGATTTTTTCATCTTTGAACCGCCCAAGGGCGTTGATCTGATCGACGACAAATCCGAGGAGTAAGCGGTGGCGTCGCTGGAAGGCGATCTGTTTGCCGATCAGTCACTGCCCGATCGTCCCCTGGCCGACCGCATGCGGCCAGACTGTCTGGCGCAGTTCGTCGGTCAGGAGCACCTGCTCGGCGCCGACAAGCCTCTGCGCCAGGCGATCGAATCCGGCCGCCTGCATTCGATGATCTTCTGGGGCCCACCGGGCACCGGCAAGACCACCCTGGCGCACATCATCGCCCAGCAGTGCAATGCCGCCTTCCTCAGCCTCTCGGCGGTACTCGCCGGGGTCAAGGAGATTCGTCAGGCGGTGGAGCAGGCCCGCGAGACGCGCCAGTTCAGCCAGCGCCGCACCGTGCTGTTCATCGACGAGGTGCACCGTTTCAACAAGGCCCAGCAGGATGCCTTTCTGCCCCATGTCGAGGACGGCACCCTGGTGTTCGTCGGCGCCACCACCGAGAACCCCTCGTTCGAGCTGAACAACGCCCTGCTGTCCCGCGCCCGGGTCTATACACTCAAGACGCTGAGTGCCGACACCCTGGCGCAGATTCTGCGCAACGCCCTGGATGACCCCCGGGGTCTCGCCAGCAGCCGGCTGCAGCTGACCCCGGAACAGCTAAAACTTCTCGCCGAGGCCGCCGATGGCGATGCCCGCCGGGCGCTGAACCTGCTGGAGATCAGCGCCGATCTGTGCGAGGGCGACCAGCTCAGCGATGCCGTTTTGCATGAGGTGGTCTCGGGCCAGCTGCGCCGCTTCGACAAGGGCGGCGACCTGTTCTACGACCAGATCTCCGCCCTGCACAAGGCGGTGCGCGGTTCATCGCCGGACGGCGCCCTCTACTGGCTATGCCGCATGCTTGATGGCGGCTGCGACCCTCTCTACATCGCCCGCCGGGTGGTGCGCATGGCCAGCGAGGACATAGGCAACGCCGACCCCCGCGCCCTGGAAATAGCCCTCAGCGCCTGGGATGTGCAAGAGCGCCTAGGCAGCCCGGAAGGCCAGCTGGCCATAGCCCAGGCGGTGGTCTATATGGCCTGCGCCGCCAAGAGCAACGCCGTCTATATGGCTTTTAAAGCGGCTATGGCCGATGCCCGCGCCTCCGGCAGCCTGGAGGTGCCGGTGCACCTGCGCAACGCCCCGACCAAGCTGATGAAGCAGCTGGGCTACGGTAAGGCTTACCGCTACGCTCACGACGAACCCGAGGCCTACGCCGCCGGCGAATGCTACTTCCCCGATGGCCATGGCGAACCCAGCTACTACCAACCGGTCAACCGCGGCCTGGAGATCAAGATCCGCGAGAAACTGGCGCATTTGCGTGCGCTGGATGAGCAGAGTCGTAAAGAGTCCGCCAATGAACGGGAATAAACGCAAATCCTTGCAATGCCCTGCGGCAAAGGGACGGTTTTGTATCTTTGCGTACTTTGCGTGGTCTTTGCGTGCTTTGCGATCCGGCAGTGGGGTTTGTCGATCGGTCATCCTGGCGCGTGCGGGAGCAACAACATGACCCAAGCCCTCGCCATTGCCGCCGGTGGCGCCCTCGGCGCACTGCTGCGCTTCTGGGTCTCCAATGGCGTGCATCAGTTGCTGGGGCGGGGGTTTCCCTATGGCACCCTGGCGGTGAACCTGATTGGCTCCTTTCTCATGGGCCTGCTGGTCATCCTGCTCAACGAGCGCTTTGCTGCTGCCCCTGAGTTGCGCGCCGCCCTGCTCATTGGCCTGCTGGGCGCCTTTACCACTTTCTCCACCTTTTCCATGGAGACCTACAACCTGATCGAGCAGGCAGCCTATCTCAAGGCCCTGGCCAATGTGCTGCTGAGCGTGCTGCTCTGTCTGCTGGCTGCCTGGGTCGGTCTTTTGCTCGGGAGGCAGCTATGAGCCAAGGCACCCTGGTGCGCATCTATCTGACGGAGCCGGACGGCCGTTTGCAGGAGTTGATGGATTTTCTGCATGATCAAGAGACCCTCAGCGGCCTGACGGTGTTTCGCGGCAGCGCCGGCTTCGGCCCCTCGGGCCGGGTGCATGGCGCTGGCTTGATCGATTTATCCCTGGATTTGCCTTTGGTGCTTGAATTCTTCGATCAGGCGGCTAAGGTGGCATCCGTTCTGGCTGATCTGAGGCCGCGCATCGCGCCGGGCCATCTGGTCAGCTGGCCCATTGACCTTGATTGAGAGATCGCAACATGCTTGACCCCCGCCTGTTACGCAGCGAATTGGAAGCCACCGCCGCCATCCTGGCTCGCCGTGGCTTCAGCCTCGACCTGGCCCAGATTCAGGCCCTGGAAGAGCGCCGCAAAAGCCTGCAGATAGACACCCAGGCCCTGCAAAATGAGCGCAATACCAAATCCAAGGCCATAGGCCAGGCCAAGGCGGCTGGCCAGGACATCCAGCCCCTGCTGGCCGAGGTGGCTGATCTGGGCGATAAACTCAAAGCGGCGGAAGAGGCACTCAATGGCCTGCAGGACGAATTGCTGCAGATCAGTCTAGGTATCCCCAATCTGCCTCACGAGAGCGTACCCGAGGGCAAGAACGAGGACGACAACCGCGAGGAGCGCCGTTGGGGCACCCCGGCTACCTTGGATTTCGAGCCCAAGGATCACGTCGATCTGGGCACCGCCCTGGGTGGTTTGGATTTCGAGGCGGCGGCGCGCATCACCGGCGCCCGTTTCAGCGTCATCCATGGCGAGATGGCGCGGCTGCATCGCGCCCTGATCCAGTTCATGCTCGACACCCACACCCAGGAGCACGGTTACTCTGAAGTCTATGTGCCCTACATAGTCAACAGCGACAGCCTGCGCGGCACCGGCCAGCTGCCCAAGTTCAGCGCCGATCTGTTCGCCCTCAATGGCGATAGCGGCTTCTATCTGATCCCCACCGCCGAGGTGCCGGTGACCAACCTGCTGCGCGATCAAATCGTCGAAGACGCCGATCTGCCGCGCAAATGGGTCGCCCACACCCCCTGTTTTCGCAGCGAGGCCGGCGCCTACGGCAAGGACGTGCGCGGCATGATCCGACAGCACCAGTTTGAAAAGGTCGAGCTGGTACAGGCGGTGCGGCCGGAGGACTCCTTCGACGCCCTGGAACAGCTCACCGGCCATGCCGAGGCGATTCTGCAGAAGCTGGCACTGCCCTATCGGGTCGTCACGCTTTGTACCGGCGATCTGGGCTTTTCCTCCGCCAAGACCTACGACCTGGAGGTCTGGCTGCCCGGCCAGCAGGCCTATCGTGAGATCTCCTCCTGCTCCAACTTCCGTGACTTCCAGGCCCGCCGCCTGCAGGCGCGCCGGCGCCACCCCGACACCGGCAAACCGGAGCTGCTGCATACCCTCAACGGCTCAGGCCTGGCGGTGGGTCGCACCCTGGTAGCACTGCTGGAGAACTACCAGCAGGCCGACGGCTCGGTGGTCATCCCCGAGGTCCTGCGGGGCTACATGGGCGGACAGGAGCGCCTGCAGCGGCGAGCTAAATAGACCGGCAAATAGAGATCGAGTGGGAAAACAACTGCGCGAAACAAAATTGCGTTGTTCCTGCAAGGCTTTCGTGGATAATGGCCAAAGGTCGGGGGTGTCGCGGCCTTCGGTAGCATGGCCTTGTGGCGTTGGGTTGGTTTGCCGTGATCAATGTGTAACGCCAAGGGTCTTTAAAGCTATGATTAATATTTATGTAGGGAATCTGCCGTACTCCGTAAGAGACGAGCAGTTGCGTGACATGTTCACTGAATTCGGCAATGTGGCTTCGGCCAAAGTGGTCATGGATCGTGATACCAATCGCTCCAAGGGTTTTGGCTTTGTCGAGATGGATGACAAGTCAGCGGCAGAAACGGCTATAGAAGCCATGAACGGTAAGGATATGGGCGGCAGACCCCTGCGGGTCAACGAAGCCCGCCCGCGGGAAAACAGCCCTCGCGGAGGCGGTGGCGGCGGCTTTAGACGCTAAGCCAACTCCTCGGAAAAAGCCCCCATAAGGGGGCTTTTTTTGTTAGCTAAACCATGGCAATCAGCAGCATGACAAAGCCTATCACCAGGCCAATGGGCAGCAGTACCGCCTGCCAGTCGCCGGCCTGAGCCTTGGGGCCATGCTCCAGCCACTCCTTTGCCCGTGGGTAAAGGAACCAGAGCAGCATGATCAGCAGCCCAGCAGAGGCAATTTTCATCCACAAGTCCATGGGTTCTCCTCCTGTATAAAAAAACGCTGCAACAAAAACCCCGGCACGAGGCCGGGGTTCGGTCAGTCAGGCTGAGACAGATCAGTCATCGCCACCCATGATGCCGAGCAACTGCAGCAAGCTGATGAAAATATTAAAGATGGTCAGATAAAGGCCGTAGGTGGCAAACAGGTAGTTGGTTTCGCCGCCGTTGACCATCCGGCTGGTGTCAAACAGGATGAAACCGCTCATCAGCAGAATGACCACGCCAGAGATGGCCAGGCTCAGGGCCGGCATTTCCAGGAAGATGTTGGCCAGAGCGGCCACCACCACCACCAGCATGCCTGCAAAGAGGAAGCCGCCCATGAAGCTGAAGTCACGCTTGCTGGTCAGGGCATAGCCGGACAATCCGAGGAAGATGATGCCGGTGCCGCCAAAGGCCGTGCCGACAATCTGCGGGCCATTGGGCAGGGACAGATACTGGCTGATCACCGCGCCCAGGCCAAAGCCCATCAGGCCGGTGATGAGAAAGATCACACCCAGGCCGGCAGAGGAATTGGCGGTGCGCGGCAGGACGAAAATACCCAGCAGCATGGCGCCGATCACCGACACCAGATAGGTCCAGCTGGGCATTTGCGCCACCACCGAAACCGCCGCCATGACGGCACTGAACAGCAGCGTGGCCGCCAGCAGCATGTAGGTGTTCTTGATCAGCTTGTTGGTAGAAACAACGGAGGCTACAGAGCGCTCCATGGACATTTCATAGCGATTCATCGTTGCGTCACTCCTGATGGAATTGAAGGGAAAAGGTGATTCTCCCGGTAGGATACAAGTCTGAGGCTAAAGTTCAATACGGCTTTTTCACCGGCCTTGGCATCCGCCTCTGGTGTATCCGCAGCGATTTCAGTATCCTTACAGCCTGATTAAGCCGCCAAAGCACACTCACCCGGAGGGTTGGCAGAGCGGTTGAATGCACCGGTCTTGAAAACCGGCAATGGTTAATCCCATTCCAGGGTTCGAATCCCTGACCCTCCGCCAC
>JADGBD010000170.1:3791-5019 GCA_015231665.1 Gammaproteobacteria bacterium | reverse complement strand
GATCTAAGGCTCGCCCCACCTCAGAAACATGAAACATCTCTTGGCCACTCCGGGACTAGAGACTCGGGACTCGGAGGTTGCCCAAGCCTCTAACTCTGACCTTAACAGGCTAGGAGAACCCGCCCCCAACTTACTTCCCGCCAAAGGGCGCAATGCCATGAACACATCGAACGAACTGGGTAAAGCGGATCTACTGCAGCTGTTGCAGCAAGGCAAAGGCCGCAGCGCCCGCGTCTGGTGGGGCTGGGGGCTGGCGCTGGCGGCCCTGCTCATCGGCGCCTGGTGGCTGTTCGCCAGCTCTCAGACCGGTAAGACCGGGCGTTACCTGACCCAGCCGGCCGCCCTGGGCGATCTGGTGGTGCGGGTATCGGCCACCGGCACCCTGGAGCCGACCCGCTCGGTGGAGGTGGGCAGCGAGCTGTCCGGCACCCTGGAGCAGGTGTTGGTGGAGGAGAACCAGCCGGTAACCAAGGGTCAGCTGCTGGCCCAGCTGGACATCTCCCGCCTGGAGGATGCGGTGATCAAATCCGGCGCTGCCCTGGCCGTGGCTCGCGCTGCGGTGGACATGGCCCAGGCTACCCTGGATGAGAAATCCGCCCTGCTGGCACGCTTGAACCGGGTGCGAGCGGTCTCGGGCAATCTGGTATCCGAGGAGGACCTGGAGTCCGCCATTGCCGAGGACAAACGCGCCCACGCCAGTCTCAGCAGCACCCAGGCACAAGTGACCCAGGCCGAGGCCAATCTGAAGATGGATCAGACCAACCTGGCCAAGGCCGCCATCCGCTCGCCCATCGACGGCCTGGTGCTCTCGCGCCAGGTGGAGCCGGGGCAGACCCTGGTATCCGCCATGACCATCCCGATACTCTTCACCCTGGCGCAAGACCTGACCCAGATGGAGCTGCAGGTGCAGGTGGACGAGGCCGACGTATCAGCGGTGGAGACAGGCCAGGAGGTCAGCTTTACCGTGGCAGCCTGGCCGGGGCGCAATTTCCCCGCCAGCATCGAGCGCGTCAGCCTGGGCTCCACCCTGAGCGATAACGTGGTCACCTACAAGACGGTGCTGCGGGTACACAACCCCGACCTGGCCCTGCGCCCGGGCATGACCGCCACTGCATCCATCGTCACCGCCCGCCGTCAGGGGGTGCTGCTGGCACCCAACGATGCCCTGCGCTTCAGCCCGCCGGACCCGGCCAGCCAGAGCAACCAAGAGCCCAGCCTGCTGCAGCGC
>JADGBD010000170.1:0-3729 GCA_015231665.1 Gammaproteobacteria bacterium | reverse complement strand
GAACCCAGGGCCCTGGAGGTAGAGACCGGGGTGAGCGATGGCCGCCACACCGAAATCCTCGGCGGCGAACTCAAGCCGGGCATGGCGATCATCACCGACTATCAGGCAGCGAAGAAGAAATGAGCACCCGCTCCATCGCTGGCACTGGCTCCATAGCTGGCGCTGGCTCCCTGTCTGAAAGCGCCACACCGCTGATCCAGCTGCGCGGGGTCAGCAAGACCTACGGCCAGGGCCAGGCGGCCTTTCTCGCCCTGAAGGGGGTGGACCTGAGCATCGACCGCGGAGACTTTGTCGCCATCATGGGGCCGAGTGGCTCGGGCAAATCCACTGCCATGAATATCCTCGGCTGCCTGGATCGGCCCAGTGCCGGCGAGTACCTGTTTCAGGGTATCCCGGTGCAGTTGCTGGAGCGCAACCAGCGCGCCCTGCTGCGCCGCTACACCATGGGCTTCGTCTTCCAGGGCTTCAACCTGCTGCCGCGCACCTCGGCGCTGGAGAACGTCGAGCTGCCCCTGCTCTATCGTGGCGTCGCCGCCCGTCAGCGCCACGTTGCCGCCCGCGCCGCCTTGGAGCGAGTCGGCCTGACCGGCTGGGAGTCGCACAGCCCGGCGGAACTGTCCGGCGGCCAGCTGCAGCGGGTGGCCATTGCCCGCGCCATCGTCAGCCAGCCGCTGATGCTGCTGGCCGACGAGCCCACCGGCAATCTGGACACCCAGCGCAGCCACGAGGTCATGGAGCTGCTGGCAGAGCTGAACCAGGACCAGGGCATCAGCGTCATCATGGTCACCCATGAGGCGGAGATGGCCGCCCATGCCCGGCGCATCGTCCATTTTCGCGATGGCCAGGTGGCCCGCGACGAGATCAAGGAGCCGGCGCCATGCTGCTGAACGCCCTCCTGCTGGCCCTGGGGGAAATCCGCCGCAACCTGATGCGCTCCTTCCTCACCCTGCTCGGCATCGTCATCGGTGTGGCGGCGGTGATCACCATGGTTACCCTGGGCAACGGTGCCACCCGCATGGTGGCGGAGCAGATCTCCAGCCTGGGCAGCAACCTGATCCTGCTGCGCCCCGGTCAGCGCCTGGGGCCGGGGCGCGGCAGCCTGGGCGCGCCCAGCTTCAAGAAGGAGGATGTGGAGGCAATTCGCAGCCAGATCAGCGGGGTGCAAGAGGTCGCTCCCTCGGTGGCGATTGGCGCCACCCTGGTGGCGGGCAACAACAACTGGACCAGCAGCATCAACGGCACCAGCAATGCCTACCTCAGCACCGGCAACTGGCAGCTGGAGGCCGGTCGCGGCTTTCTGGAGGAGGAAGAACGCGCCGGTAAATCGGTGTGCATCCTCGGCGATACGGTGCGCCAGGAGCTGTTCGGCAACCACAGCCCCCTCGGCGATGCGGTGCGCGTCAAGGGCTTTTCCTGCCAGATCATCGGTCTGCTGGCGGCCAAGGGCCAGGGCGCCATGGGCATGAATCAGGACGATCTGGTGCTGATGCCGCTAAAGACGGTGCAGCGCCGCCTGAGCGGCAATCAGGACATCTCCACCATCCTCATCGGTCTCAGGGATGGCGTCGAGGCCTCCTCGGCGATGCAGCGTATCCGCAGCCTGATGCGCGAGCGGCGCAAGCTGGACGAAAAAGAGGACGATGATTTCAACATGATGGACACCCGCCAGATCGCCGCCACGCTCTCCGGCACCATCAGCACCATGACCGGCCTGCTCGGCGCAGTGGCGGCGGTAAGCCTGCTGGTGGGCGGCATCGGCATCATGAACATCATGCTGGTCTCGGTCACCGAGCGCACCCGTGAGATCGGCATCCGCCTGGCCATCGGCGCCCTGGAGCATGAGGTGCTGCTGCAGTTTCTCATCGAGGCGGTGGTGCTCTCCGCCATCGGCGGCCTGCTGGGGATACTCCTGGCCCTGGCTGCATGCGTGGGCCTGGCCTCGCTGATGGGCCTGCCCTTTCTTTTCGACCCCGCCATCAACCTGATGGCCTTTGGCTTCTCCGCCAGCATCGGCGTGATCTTTGGCTTCATGCCCGCCCGCCGCGCCGCCCAACTCGACCCCATCGAGGCCCTGCGGCATGAGTGATCAAGCTGGAGCAATCTGACTGATGCCCTACCTGGCCCGAATGATTCTTGCTCGCACAATGCTGGCGCTTTTGGGATTGGCAGCGGCCGGATTGAGCGCGGCCGAGTTGCCCCGCCAGCAGCGCTATCAGATCGAACTGATCTTCTTTGCCTATGCCGCCGGCAGCGCGCCTGAGTCCGCCGAGCGTCTCCCCTCGCTGCCGGAATTGCAGGACAGCCAGCCCCTGCTCAGCCAAGGCCGCGAGGCCGCCGAGCCCAAACGCCTGCAGGAGAGCTGGCAACGTCTGCAGGCGCCGCGACCGGCTATGGCCGAGCAGCGCCCGCTGGGCTATCTCAGCTGGCGTCAGGACCTGCCCAACCCCAGCCAGGGTGGCAAGATTCGCATCGACTATCCCCAACCTGCCCGTCTCGACGATGGCCCCAGCCTCATCGGCTGGATTCGCCTGGGCCGCGCCGGTTCGGCACTTCTGGATGTCGATCTGCTGCTCATGGACCAGGGCAAGACCTACCGGTTGCAGCAGCGCCAACGGATGAATCGCAATGAAATCCACTACTTCGATCACCCCATGCTGGGTGTCATCGCCAGCCTTAGCCCTGAGTTCTGACCGCCAGACGCCAGAACAGGATGGCCAGGCTGATGAACAGCAATTGGCCCAGTACCAGGTGATGCAGCGCCCCCTGCAGCAGGGGCACGGCGAGGCCTGCGACCAGGGCGTTGGTGAGCATCTGGACGAAGGACTGGGCCGAGGTGGCGGTGCCGCGATGGCGCGGGAAGCAGTCCACTGCCAGGATAGACAGCGCCGGCAGGGTCGTCGCCACCCCCAGGGTGTAGAGCACCATCGGGCCGATGACGCTGACCGGGGTTGGTGGCAGGCTGTTGGCCAGCAGCAGGTTGAGCAGGCTGGAGCCGAGCATCAGCCCCAGCCCCAGGCTGACCACACGCGGCGCTGACAGGCGATACACCAGCCGCGCCGAGAGGTAGGAGCCCAGCATCATCCCCGCCACCATGGGCACGAACTGCACGCCGAAGTCGGAGCCCTGCAGGCCGAGGATGTCGTAGATCAGGGTCGGGGCGCCGGCGATGTAGAGAAACAGGCCGGCGAAGAAGCTCGCCAGACTCAGTACCAGAGCGAGGAAATGGCCATGGCGCAGGGTCTCGCCGTACACCCGCAGCACCCGCAGGGGATGAAAAGACTGGCGCTGCTCGGCATCCAGGGTCTCCTTCACCCAGAGCATGACAATCAGCAGCGCCAAGGCAAACAGGGCGAGGAACCAGAAGATCGCCCGCCAGCCCAGATGCAGCTCCAGCCAGCCGCCGAGGATGGGCGCCAGCGCCGGCGCCAGGGCGAACAGCAGCATCACCTGGGACATGGCCTTGCGCGCACCATCGGCATCGTAGCTGTCGCGGATCATCGCCCGACCGGCGGCAAAACCGCCGCTGCTGGAGAGCCCCTGCAGCAGACGCCAGAACAGCAGGGCCTCGGCATCGCCGGCCAGGGCGCAACCGATGCTGGCCAGCAAGTAGCCTGCAAGGCTCAGGCGAATGGTGATCAGGCGGCCGTAGCGGTCAGAGAAAGGCCCCCAGATCAGGGTGGAAACGGCAAAGGCGGCGAGATAGACCGCCATGCTTTGGGGCAGCAAGGC
>JADGBD010000169.1 GCA_015231665.1 Gammaproteobacteria bacterium | reverse complement strand
ACCGGCCCGATCAGCCTGAAGCGGAACTCAGGCAGTCCTTTGTTACCAAAGCCTTGAGTTGCTCCAGATCGGTGCAGGCCTGGATTTGCTCGGGGCTGGCGCAGCAGTGCCAGGCGCCTTGCCACCAGCGGTAGATGGCTGGCAACTGGCTGGCATCGACGCCGGGCTCGTCGGTCAGTTCATCCCGGTGGCGAAATTCACAGGGCAGATCCAGTTGTTGCAGAAAACCGGCCCAGTCCTTGCGCATGCTGAAATAGCCGTGGGTCAGCGCGCACAGGTTACAGGCGTAGGTCTGGGGCGAGATCAGCTTGTGGGCAATATCGCTGGCGGTGTTGAACAGGCCGCTGTCGGCTTTGTAGACGAACAGCAGGCCGCGTTCAGCTGGCATTGTCGGTGGCCTTGGCCTGGGATCGGCTGCGCGCCAGGCGAGTGATCAACAGCAGCGACGGCGTCGCGTGCATGATCAGGTCAAAGATGTCGATGGGTCGGCTCAGGGTGCCGGCGGCGAGCATCTTCAGCTTCTCCCACAGATGGGGTTCGGGCACGAAGGGTGCCAGGCCCAGCATCAGGGCCACCAAGGCCAGGGTGGGTATAGGGATACGATCAATCCAGCCAAGCATGCTTCAGTCATCCAGGAGTTCGGGAAACCAGGTCAAATCCTCGGGGCGGTCGAGGTCGCGCCGGGTTGTCAGTGTGCCATAGTCCATGCCAGCCTGCCGCAGTCGTTGGCAGCTCTGGTCCAGTACGCGCTCGCTACCCCAATCGATCCCTTGAAACAGGCTGGCCTCAAAATGGTGCAGCCCGATCAGGTAATAGCCGCCATCGGCGGCAGGGCCGATCACCGCAGCATGGTCCTGCAAGAGATCGAAGGCTTGCCGCACATCCGCAACGCTCAGCCCTGGGCAGTCGGTGCCAATGAGCACGGCCTTTCGATACTGGCGCAGTGCCTGATCCATGGCATGGGCCATGCGTTGGCCAAGGTCCTTGCCCCTTTGCGCGTGGCAGACGAGTTCATGGGCCTGCCTGGCCTCGACAAAGGCCGAGTGGTCGGTATCGGGACTGCACCAGAGTTGCAGATCAGCACCGCAGCCACTGGCCATCAGCAGGCTGCGCCGCAACAGCCGTTGCTGCAGTGCCGCCGCACCCTCTGCCCCCAGCGCCGGGATCAGCCTGGTCTTGGCCTGGCCGGGCAGCGGGGCCTTGGCAAACAGCAGCAGGACTTCGGAGCGGTTCATTGATACCAGCTCAGCCATACCAGCTCAGCGATACCAGCGCGCCAGGCGCTCGGCCGGCACACCCAGCGCATAGGCAGCCCGTAGCCACCACATCAGGACCACCGTGCGCAGGATGCCATGCTGCTCCCAGCGCCGGCTGGAGGTGACCAGGGGCGGCTTGAGACAAACCGGGCGGCCATGCCGCTTCAGCCGCCGACTCAATTCCACGTCCTCCATCAGGGGCTGATCCGGCATGCCGCCGATGGCCTGATACAACTCAACGCGCAGGAAGATGCCCTGGTCCCCGGTAGCGATGCCGCTGAGACAGGAGCGCAGGTTGATCAGGCGCTCGATCAGCCGAAACAGGGGATGAGCGCCCGTCAGGCGGACATCGAAACGGCCCCAGCCGGCATCCGCCAGCGCCGACTCGATCAACCGATCAGCCTGAACCGGAGCCAGGGTATCCGCGTGCAGGAACCAGAGGATCGGCTGGCGCGCCACCTCGGCTCCCGCCGCCATCTGCCCGCCTCGGCCCGGGGCAGTCACCAGCAGGCGATCCACCAGCGGCCGGGCGATGGCTTGGGTGTCATCCTCGCTGCCACCGTCCACCAGGATCAATTCGTTGCCGTTCGCACGCAGGGATTGCAGGGCCAGCAAGGTCGCCCGGATCGATCGGCCTTCATTGCAAGTTGGAATGATCAGGCTAAGAGGCACGATCAGACGAGCGCGCCGCCGCAGCTGCTGCCCTGGCCCGCCGTGCAACCGAAGCAGTGGTCGGCGATGGCGATGTGATGGCCCGGCAACTGCTCCGGCTGGATGTCGCTGAGATGAGGTCGCGATCGCCCCAACCCCGCGGGCAGGCCCAGTACCTGGTTGAAATCGCAGTCGTAGACCTGGCCTTGCCAGTCGACGCTGAGCAGGCTCAGGCACATGACCCGGGGTAGATTGTCGGCAGCAAAGCTATCGCGCAGCAATTGCATGTAGCTGTCGAACTGGCCGCTGGAGACCAGCAGACTGCCGAAACGCTGGATCGGCATGTTGATCAGGCTCAGCAGGTGATTGAAGCGGATGCCGTAGCGTTCACCCAGTTCCCGTCGGTAATCCGCTTCCAGTCCCTGCTGCGGGGGCGGCAGGAAGGGGCCGGTGGGGTTGTACATCAAATTCAGTACCCGGCCGCTGGCGGGATCGCCGTAACCCAGGGTGTTCAAGCGTTGCAGGGCCTGAATGCTGGCCGCGAACACGCCCTTGCCGCGCTGACCGTTGACATTCTCCTCCAGGTAGCAGGGCAGGGATGCGACGATCTCCACCTGCTGCTCGGCCAGGAATTCGGCCAGGCCCTCCTGGCCCGGCTCTTCCAGCACGGTCAGGTTGCAGCGATCCAGCACGGCCAGGCCGAGGGCGCGGGCCTCACGCACCAGATAGCGGAAGTTCGGGTTCAGTTCCGGCGCGCCGCCGGTGAGATCGAGCCGTTTCACCTCGGCGCGGCGCAGAAAGTCCAGCACCACCTCGATGGTCTCGCGCGTCATGACCTCGCGCCGTTGCGGACCGGCGTTGACGTGGCAATGCTGGCACTGCTGGTTGCACAGGTAGCCGAGGTTGACCTGCAGGGTCTCCAGCGTGGCGCGCTGGAGCGGGGGAAAGTCGCTGGCGCCGGGACGCAGTCGGGGGAGCATGGCATGCATAGGAGGTGGAGTCAGCCTTGTCGCGGAAAGTTCCACTGGTTCCAGGCGGTCATGCCGCCACGCACCACCTGGACCTGGGCAAAGCCATGCTGGGCCAGCAAGGCAGCGGCCTTGCGTGAGCGCACATCGGTGCGACAGACAATGGCGATAGGGCGCTGCCGATCCTCGCCCAGCTCAATGAAACGGCGCCCCAGGTCCGCCAGGGGGATATTCAGCGCAGCGGCGATATGTCCCTGCTCGCCGACAAACTCCACCGCATCCCGCACATCCAGCAGCAGGGGCGGGGCATCGTCCTGCAACGCTGCCCGCAGTGCCTCCACATCCAGCATCGGCCCCTGCCGCAAGCGCTCGATCAGGCGGGGCAAGAAAGCCACCGCCGCCAGCAGGGCCAGGGCCAGCAGGGCCTTCTGAATCAGCCCTTCGCCGCCGGCCAGCGCCTCGCGCCCGGCGTAGCCCAGATAGGTGTAGGCGATGGCGCCCGGCAGCATGCACAGCCAGGAGGCGATGATGTAGTGGCCGAGCCTGATCCGGGTCAGCCCCAGGGCGTAGTTCAGCAGGTTGAACGGAAACAGCGGCACCAGACGCACGAAGGCGACGAAGCGCCAACCCTCCTGCTCCACGCCGGCCTTGAGGCGCCGGGCCATGCCGGCGGTTTTCCGCTCGACCCAATCGGCAGCCAGGTAGCGGGCCAGCAGGAATGCCAGGGTGGCGCCGAGGGTGGCACCAGTCAGGTTGTACAGGGTGCCCCAGACTGGGCCGAACAGGGCACCACCGGCTAGGGTGAGCACCGACCCGGGTAGAAACAGCACCGTGCCCAGGGCGTAGATCAGCATGAACAGCAGGGGCGCGGCCGCGCCGGCATGGGCCAGCCCCTGTTGCAGGGTCGCGATATCGATCTGCTCCCGATACACCAGGGCAAGGGCAATGCCAGCGAAGACGGTCAGGGCCAGCAGGCCGCGCAGGACGGCCTGATTCATGCATCGCCCTCTCCAGGCTTGCTCCACTGGCGGCGATTAATGGCATAGTCGCTGACCGTGCCACGAAAGGGCATCAGCAGCAGACCATCAATGCGGCTGGCCTCGGCGGTGGTTCGAAATTTATGGATACCGATGGTCATGCCCTCATGACCAGCGCGAGGCTGATCCCGGTAGGTGCCGAACAGGCGGTCCCAGAGCGATAGGTTGAAGCCGAAATTGCTGTTGGCCTCGTCATCCTCCACCGAATGGTGCACCCGGTGCATGTCCGGGGTGACGACGAGCAGGCGCAGTGCGCGGTCCAATCCCAAAGGCAAACGGATATTGCCGTGATTGAACATGGCCAGACCGTTCAGCAACACTTCGAAGATTACCACCGCCACCACCGGCGGCCCCAGCAGCAGGATGGTGGCGAACTTGATCAGCATGGACAGGATGATCTCAATGGGGTGAAAACGGGCGCCGGTAGTCACGTCGTAATCCAGGTCGGCATGATGGACCCGGTGCAGGCGCCACAGCAGGGGCACGGCATGGACCATGACATGCTGCAGGTAGATGACCAGGTCCATGATCACCACCGAGGCCAGCGCCGCCAGCCACAGGGGCGCTGCGACATAATTGAACAGGCCCCAGCCCTGGCTGCTGGCAAAGGCCGCCACGCCGACGGCGGCGGCCGGAAACAGCAGGCGCAACAGGAAGCTGTTGAAGAATACCAGGCCCAGGTTGTTGCTCCAGCGCATCAGCTTGGAAACGGTCAGGGCCCGGCGCGGCGCCAGCACCTCCCACAGGGCGATCAGGACCAGGATACCGAAGAAAAAGCCGAGGCGGATGGCCACCTCGTGGTGAAGGATCCAGTCGTTAATCGTCATCAAATACGTCCTTCCAGAAAAAGATATGGGTCCAGGATGGCAAAGCCCACTATTCAATAGAATTCTTGAATAGGATTATTCAGCTCCGTTGGGCAGACGTCAAGGATTGGTTTGGGACGTTGAAATGCAACTCCAATGATGGCTAAGCTGCCTTCCCAATTCCCTTCATGACGGGAACTTGCTGAAGGATTGAAGAGGAGACCATCAAGTCGGACAGAGGAGAGTGTTCTTGTAGGAGCAAGTTCTGTTCGCGATAGGCGTACAGGCTGGCTTTCTGGCTAAACGCCGCTCTGG
>JADGBD010000168.1 GCA_015231665.1 Gammaproteobacteria bacterium | reverse complement strand
GCCTCAAAGTTGCGATAGCCCCAGTAGTGGGCCGCGCCGTTGATGATGCCGGCCATGAAAGTGGTCATCAACCCCAGGGGGGAGACCTGCATCAGCCGGCGCAAGCTGAGGCTGGACGTTTCCACCTGGGCAGGCTGGTCAATCCGGGTAAGCACAATGGGCAACAGGGAAAGGGAAATGAGAATGGTGATCAGGGCAAACAAATCAAATCCTTCGACTTCGCCGAGGAACAGCAAGTACTGGCCGGTGCCCAGGGCCAACAGGGTAATGGCGGGGTAGAGGGAGAACAGGCGGCCGCGGAACTGGTTGGGGGCAATCACGTTCAGCCAGCTCTCTATGGCCATGTAGAGCCCGGCCAGGGTCAGCCCGGTGAGCATCCGCAGGATAACCCAGGCCAGCGGGTCAATGATCAGGGGATAGGCAATGGCGGCAGCCGAAGCGACGGTGGCGAAGGCGGCATAGGCGCGGATATGGCCTACACGTCGGATCAAGGCGGGACAGATCCAGCTGCCCAAGGCAAACCCCAAAAAATAGGCCGACATCACCGCCCCTACCTGCAGCACCGAGAAGCCCTCAGCACTGGCGCGCAGCCCCACCAGGGTGCCGAGCAGACCAATGCCGTTAAGCAGCAGGGCCGTCCCCAGCAGCAGGGAGGCGATGGAAACAGCAATATGCAGCATGGGGTGCCTGAATCAAACCTAACGCACATGGAGCGAGCAGCGCCACCCCGGATCATGAAACATATCTTGGCTGCTTCGGGACTCGGAACCGGGGACTCGGGACTCGTGAGTTGCCATGGATGTTTCACAGTAATCTTACTGCCAGGCCCCATGCTACCAGATCAGGCCTCCTGGGCATGGGAGTCGCCTCATGCGCGGCAGGCGTCCAGAGTCAGCACTTGTTTTGGCCGTGGCGCTGGATCGAGTGGTGTCCACCTTGTTGGCGTGCTGCAGCATGCTGCTATACCTGCAACTCAGTCGTCCACCAGGGACAGGTAGGCGAAGATATCCTTGAGCTCGGCGTCGCTAAAGGCATTGAGGAGTTCGTCGTCGGGGTCGGTCTCGTCGTGGATGCGGACCTGGGTGCGGTATTTCTCCACCTGCCGCCAGAGGTAGTCGGTGAACTGGCCGGCGAGCTGGGGTACTGCCTTAGGCGTGCATTGCTAATTTACCCAGTTAAACCAGGCCGCAGAGTCTAGGGGAGGTCGAGGTCTGGGAAATTGATTTACGTCAAAGCAAGATCAACCCCACCCCCAGCACCATCAACATCGCTGCCGGCAGGTTGCGTTTGAGATTGGCCTCATGAAACCACCAGGCGCCGTAGAGGATGCCGAACAGCAGGCTGGTGCGCTTGACCGCGACCATGTAAGCGGCCTCGACCATCTGGATAGCGACGAAGTGCGTGATCACCATCACCGCCATCAGCCCGGCCACCGCCAGGGCCGGCAGCGGCCGGCGCCAGAGGGCATTGATCGCCCGCGGCTGGGTGAACAGCACCAGCAGCAGCGCCGCCAGGCCAACCAGGGCGAAATAGAGGGCACCAAAGGCGGTGGAAGGTGGCAGATACTGCATCGCCAGCTTGCTGGCGCTGAGGGTGAAGCTGTAGATCAGGGCCGCGCCGAGCATCATCAGCGAGCCAGGGTTGTGCCTGATCCCCATTAGCGGCGCGAGCAAGGTGCTGGTCGGCCGCTGACGGTCGAACAGGTGCAGGTTCAACAGCCAGGCCCCCAGGGTGATGAGCAGAATCCCCCCCAGCCCGGAGCTGGAAATCTGCTCGCCGAGCAACAGCTGGCCGCTGATCACGGCAAAGGCCGGGGTGAAGGAGAGATAGGGCAGGGTCAGGGACAGGGGATAGTCGCGGATGGCGCGCATGTACAGCAGCATCGCCCCCAGCTCGAGCAACACCAGCAGCAGCATCCAGGCCCAGAACACGGGCGGCGCGTCCGCCAGGGGCACCTGCGGCACCAGCGGCAACAGCAGCAGGCCGCTGAGGGTAAAGCGCACCAGGGTCAGCTCGCGGGCGCTGTAACTCTGCAGATAACGCTTGCCCAGGGCATCGGCGGTGGCCAGGGAGAAGGCGCAAATCAGGGTGACAAACAGCCAGCTCATGGAGAGTTCCGATGGGTTGCAAGTCGCGGCGCCAGCGGGCCTGGGGGCCTACTTGAGGCCATCCAGCTCGCTGGCGATCTGCTTGAGGGTCTGCTCGGTGAGCTGTTCGGCGCGGCCCTGCATCTGCTTGGCGTAGAGCTTTTTGATCGCCTCGCTGGCGTCCTGCACCAGCTGGGGATTGCGGCTGACGAACTTACGCCCGGCGGGGGAGCGATAGAAGGCGAGCAGCTCGGCCAGCTCGGCCGGACTGAAGTGGCGCAGATAGACCGGGGTATAGACCTCGCTCACCAGGCGCTCCCAGGGCATCAGCTGCTGCATCTGCTGCTGGAACTCGCGAATGAAGCGGGCAAAGTTGCGGTCGAGAATCTGCCGGGCCTGCTGGCGCTGGCCGGGGGCAATCGGCCGGTCCTTGAGGGCCTTGGCCAGGCCGGCGCTGAAGCTGGTTTCCAGGCTCTGGGTCATCATTCCCAGCAGCTGCTGGTATTGGCGCTCGCCGCCGTTGAGCTCGAGCAGCTCCTGCACCTCGGCGCTGCCTTTGACCGGCTCGGCCAGTGCTGGACCGAAACCGAGCCCAAACCAGACCAGCCCGCCAAGCAGGAGCAAAGAGGATGGCTTCATAGCTGACCTCGCAGGTCTTTGCCCGGCGCGCTGAGGCGCAGGCGCAGGGAGCGATGCTGCTCGCCTTCACCCTCGCGCACCAGGTCCAGCTGGATTTCTGTGCCCGGCGGCTTGTCCAGCAAGGCCAGCTTGAGATCGGTCAGATCACGGATGGCTTGGGCATCGATGCGGACGATGCGATCGCCCTTGCGCATCCCGGCTTTATAGGCGGCGCCGGCGGGGTCGAGATCGACCACCACCAAGGGCTGGGGCACATGGCGCAGGCTGACCCCGAGCAGGCCAGCGGGGGGTAGCTCGACCGGCGCGGTGGTGAGGAGGAAGTCGGCGATCCGCGGCTCGTTGCGGTCGGCGATGAAGGGCAGGAGAATTTTGCCCGGCAGCTCGGTGCGCCGCTCCACCCGGTCGGGGATGCCGTGGCCGTATTCCAGATGACCGGCCCCGGCGAGCACCACCAGGGTGGTTTCGCTGTCGCTTTCAAGAAAACGGGTGACCTGCTCGGCCATGGTCTCGTCCCAGGTCAGCTGCACCTCGTAGAAGTGGCTGAAGGGGCTTTTGAGGCCCTGATGCTGCTTGTAGACCTGCTGCAGGCGCTGCTCGTATTCCTCGTTGGTGAAGTAGTATTCCTCCGGCAGTTGCGCCACATAGAAGTCAACGAGACTCTTGAGGCCGCCCTGCATGATCGCCTGCACCAGTTCCGAGGGGGCATTCAGGCCCAGCAGGGGGATGCCCTGGGCGCGGGCTAACTGGATGATCGGCCGATAGTGGCGGTAGTCCACCCCCCACCGGGAGAAATACTGGGTGCGGCGGAGCATTTCCGCCTCATCGATGCGCCCGGCGATGAAGTCATCCAGATGTTGCTGAAAGGGCCGCTGAATCCACTCCAGGCCAATCGCCAGCTTGACCTTGTGGTGGTGCAGGGCTTCCAGCAGGGCCAGCTGAATCTGATGATCGGCGAGGTGGTCGTGGCGCTCGCCGATGTAGATCACGTCCTCATCGAGCAACTGGCCCACCAGCCCGGCAAAGCTCAGCGGCTGGCCGGCCTGGCTCAAGGCGGCAAGGCCCTTGCCGCCCACCACCTGGATTGGCGGCTGGCTGGGCAGGCTGGGGTTGCTGGTGCAGCCGAAAAGACCGAGCGCGAGCAACAGCAGCAGGAACAGGGCGGGGGTCTGGGGCACAGGTGCTCTCTGAGGGCCTGAGGGGAAGGGCGAAATCATACCACCAAGCCGGCATCAGCGCCGGGTCGACCGCACAGGCCGTTTCTGGCAAAGTATGAGCTCAAGCTGCATGGAGCGAGCAGTTCCACCCCGCAACAGGAAACATCCCTTATCCGCTTCGGGATTCGGGGCTGGGGACGCGGGACTCGTGAGTTGCCACGGATTTTTAGCAGTAATTTGTCATTGGAGAACTTCACCGTGGGAAAAAGACTGAGCATAGCTCTGGCGCTGCTGGCTACGGCCGGCCTGGTTCAGGCCAGCGCCTCGCCCTGGGCCAAGATAGAGACCGCCACTCCCGGACCGCCCCGGGTGATCGGCAAGGTCTCTTACGGCTGCATCAGCGGTGCCGAGGCCCTGCCCGAGACCGGTGTCGGTTACGTCAGCATCCGTCGTCATCGCAATCGGTTTTACGGCCACCCAGAGACCCTCAAGCTGGTGCAGGGCCTGGGTGAGGAACTGGCCAAGCGGCGCCAAGATCGCAAGCTGATGATCGGCGACCTGTCCCAGCCCCGCGGCGGGCTCATGTCCTCCATGCACCGCAGTCATCAGAATGGGGTGGATGTGGATGTCTGGTTCACCCTGACCGAGTCCGTCGAGCACGCCAAAAAACTGGCGCCGGAGGGCAATGATCCGCCGAGCATGCTCCAGGCCGACAAGCGCCTGACCAGCCAACACTGGGGCGAGGATCAGCTGTTTCTGCTCAAGACCGCAGCGGAGAACCCGCAGGTGGAGCGCATCTTCATCAACCCCGGGATCAAGCTGGCGGTCTGCGCCTCCCAGGGACCGGATGCGCCCTGGCTGCAGAAGCTGAGACCCTGGCACGGCCACGATGCCCACTTCCACGTGCGCCTGAAATGCCCCGAGGGCAGCCCGGATTGCGAGCAACAGGCGCCCCTGCCGCCCGGCTCCGGCTGCGGTGCCGAGCTGGCCTCCTGGTTCAAGCCCAAACCCGCGGTCAAGCCGACCAAGGAGGCAGAAAAGCCGCCGGCAAAACCGGTCAAACCGGCACCGCCACCGATCCCGCCCCAATGCCGGCCGGTGCTGGCCCAGGGCACCGACGCCAAGCTGGCGGAGCAACGGGCGGATTTTTTGAGTACCCATTGAGCGGATTCCG
>JADGBD010000167.1 GCA_015231665.1 Gammaproteobacteria bacterium | reverse complement strand
CGATCGATACAGGTATTGGCGCCGATCTCCACATCATTGCCCACCACCACTCGCCCCAGCTGGGGCACCTTGACCCAGGCGCCGGCATCATTGGCAAAGCCAAAGCCATCGGCCCCGAGCACAGCACCGGGCTGAATCAGCACCCGCTCGCCGAGGATCACATCCGCCAGCAGGGTGACCTTGGCCAGCAGACGGCTTCCGGCACCAATCCGACAGTTGGCACCAATCACGCAGCCCGGGCCAATCACCACCTGCTCCCCCAGCACCACGCCGGACTCGATCACCACCAGCGGGCCGATCTGCACCGAGTCCGGCAGACGCACATCCGCTGCCACCACGGCACTGGGGTGCACCATGGCACCACCCTGGGTCTGCAGGTCTGGCTGGGGATAGAGCAGCGCCGTGGCTTTGGCGTAGGTCAGATAGGGATTGTCCGAAAGCAGCATGGCGGCAGGGCATTCGGCCTGCCATTCGGGCCGCAGGATCACCACCGAGGCCCGCGTTTGAGCGAGGTAGCGGCGATATTTGCGATTGGCGAGAAAACTCAGGGCACCGCTGTCGGCATCCTCCAGAGGGGCAACATGGTCGATGCAGGTCGAGCCCTCACCCCGGTAGGGCAGAGACAGGGCCTGGGCCAATGCTTCCAGGGTCAGCGCCACCGGACAGTGCCCGACCTATTTGGCCCCAAGCTCCTTGAGAATCTTGTCGGTGAGATCGATCCGCTCACTGAAGTGGACCACCCCATCCTCCACCACCAGGTCATAGTTGTTCGCCTTGGCGTATTCACGGATGGTCTCCCCGATCATCATGCGCAGACGGTTGGACTCTTCATTGCGGCGCAGATTGAAGTCTTCGCGAAAGGCGGCGCGGTCGTTGTTCAGCTTGCGCGTACGCGAGAGGATGTCCTTCTCCAGCCGGCCGCGCTCTTCGCTATCCATGCTCGTGCCGTCTTTCTGCAGCTTCTGCTCCAGCTCCTGCAGGCGCTTCTGCTTGGCCACCAGATCGCTCTCCCGCGACTTGAATTCGGTTTGCAGCAACTGCCGCGCTTCATCGTACTGGGGCGAGTTTTCAACGATCTTGGCAGAGTTAACAAAGCCTATCTTCAGCTCCTGCGCCGGCAGCCAAGCCGGGGCAGAGGCCAACAACAAGGCTGCCAAGGAACGGGAAAAGCTGTTCAATTTATACCTCCAAGCCAGTCTGGAATCAGAAGGCTGAGCCCAGGGTGAACTGGAACCGCTGCTCCTGGTCGCCGGCCTTGCTGACCAGCGGCTCGGCAATGCTGACGCCCAGCGGGCCTACGGGCGACAACCAAACCGCGGCGAGACCGGCAGACACCCTCAGCTCATCGACATCGAACTTGTAGTTGCTGTCGTTGAACACATTGCCCACATCGACGAAGGCGCTGAGGCGCACCGACTGGCCGACCAGATCAAAGGGCGGCGGGAAGTAGAGTTCCATGTTGCCCACGGTCTTGATCGTGCCACCCACGTGGGTGTCGTTGAGCTGGTTGCCGTTGCTGTCGTGACCCTTGGGGCCCAGGGTATTGTCTTCAAATCCGCGCACGCTCTTGGGACCGCCGGCGTAGAAGTTTTCGTAGAAGGGGAACTCGGTCCTATCCCCGTAGACATCGCCATAACCCAGGTCGATCTTCAGCCCCAGGGTCAGGCCATCCTCAATGATGGGGAAGTAGCGCTGGTGACGGTAGCCCACCTTGTAATATTCCCAGTCACTGCCCGGCAGAGCGAACTCGCCGTAGAGGCTCTGCTTGCCGCCACGGGTGGGGAAGAAGCTGTGGTTGGTGGAGTTGTGGCTCCAGTTCAGCGACATCTTGTAGTTGAGGAAGTCATCCCCGGTCTGGACGTTGCGGGTGATTTCCACCGGCGCGTCTGCACCCACCTTGAACTCGATGTTCTCGATATCGAAGGCCAGACCAATGCTGTCTGTCTCGTTCACCGGGATGGCGAAGTTGACGCCGATGACGCCGGTATCCGTGGCGTAGTCGGCAATATCGGCATCGTCGTAGTCGGTTTCCCGGTACATCAGGTTGAAGCCGCGACCGACCCCGTCCACGGTGTAGTAGGGGTTGAAGTAGCTCAACTGGTAGTGGGTGTTGATGTCGCTGGTGTTGAAGGCGAAGCCCACCCGCTTGCCGGTGCCAAGGAAATTGGCCTGGTTGATGCTGGTGCTGAAGGTGATGCCCTCGGACTGGGAATAGCCCAAACCGGCCATGATCGAGCCCGAGGCCTTTTCCTTGACCGAGACGTCTATGTCCACCTGATCGGTAGAGCCGGGTACCGGCTTGGTCTGCAGACTGACGTCCTCAAAGTAGCCCAGACGCTGCAGGCGATCCTTCGACAGCTTGACCTTGGAGGCGGAGAACCAGGCCGATTCCATCTGGCGGAACTCGCGCCGCAGCACCTCGTCGCGGGTGCGGGTGTTGCCCTTCATGCTGATGCGGCGCACATAGACGCGCTTGCCGGGATCGACAAAGAAGGTCAGGGCCACCTGCTTCTGGTCGCCGCTGATGTCGGGGATGGTATTGACGTTGGCGAAGGCGTAGCCGCTGTCACCCAGCAGTTCGCTGATCTTCTCCGCGCTCTTGAGCACCTTCTTGCGCGAGAACACCTCACCGCGACTGATATCGATCAGCGGGAACAGCTGCTCTGGTTCCACCACCAGGTTGCCCGCCAGCTTGAGGTCATTGATGGTATAGACATCGCCCTCATGGATGTTGACGGTGACGTAGATATCCTTCTTGTCCGGCGAGATGGTCACCTGGGTGGAGTCGATGCGGAAATTGATGTAGCCCCGGTCCAGATAATAGGACTTGAGGGTTTCCAGATCCCCCGCCAGCTTCTGCCGGGAGTACTGGTCTTCCTTGGTGAAGGAAGACAGCCAGCCGCCGCTGGAAAGCTGCATCTGATCGAGCAGATCATCTTCATCAAAGGCCTGATTGCCGACGATGTTGATCTGCTTGATCCGCGCCGATTCACCCTCGGAAATGGCGATGTTCACCGCCACGCGATTGCGCTCCAGGGGGGTGACGGTGGATTCCAGGGTCATGCCGTACTTGCCCAGGCTGAAATACTGCCGATTGAGTTCGCGCTCGATGCGATCCAGCACCGACTGGCTGAACACCCGGCCTTCCGCCAGGCCGATATCCTTGAGGCCCTGCAGCAGGGGTTCCTTGTCGATGCTCTTGTTGCCGCTGATGTCGATCTTGGCGATGGCCGGGCGCTCTTGCACAAAGACCACCAGGACATTGCCCTCGCGCTCCAGGCGCACATCCTTGAAGAAGCCAGTACGGTAGAGGGAGCGAATCACCTCGCCGGTTTCCTCGGCCTGGATGGTCTGCCCCACCTGCACCGGCAGGTAGTTGAACACGGTGCCCGCGGAAATCCGCTGCAGGCCTTCTACCCGAATATCCTCCACCTTGAAGCTCTGCGCCCAGGCGGACACCGAGCCCGCCGCGAGCACCAGGGCGAGGGAAAAGCGCGTGACAAAAGCTGATAAACCCATAATCACTCAATCCAGGTTAGATTTGGCCAGTGCCCCCCTGCCTGCAGGCACAGAACGGGGAAGCACAGAATTAGCGGCCGATTATAAGGGGGGAACGGGTGGATGAGAAGCGCCAAAAGGGCGCGAGAGCGAATAATTTTTTATTTCAATTCAATATCTTATCCACGGCTTTTGGTGATAAATCACTTTAACTTGAACGCCTTACGCCCTATTTTAGAAGCCGAATAATATCCACATAGAAGGCCAAAACCATCAGCGAAAAAAGCAGCGCCATGCCCACCCGCTGGGTCTGCTCCAGGGTCTCATCGGACAGGGGTTTGCCCCTCAGGGTCTCGATCAGGATATAGACCAGATGGCCGCCATCGAGCACCGGCACCGGCAGCAGATTGAGCACCGCCAGGCTGACGCTGACCAGGGCGAGAAACTTGAGAAACTGGATAAAGCCGTAATCGGCGGTGCGTCCGGCGGTCTGGGCAATGCTGATGGGACCGCTGAGGTTGTGCACCGAGGCCTCGCCGCTGAGCATCTTGCCCATCACCTTGAGGGTCAGCAGCGACAGATCGGCGGTCTTCTCCAGGGATAATCCCAGGGCGGTGAGTGGGTCATAGCGCACCAGACTGCGCATGCGCTCGAAGTGATCCTCAGGCAGATAGACCGCCGCACCGACCCGGCCAATCCGCTGTCCCTCCTGTTCCAGCAGGCCGATCTGTACCTCCAGCTGCACGCGCTCGCCGGCGCGATCCACCTCCACCTGCATGCGGCTGTCGGGGCGGGCGCGGATCATCTCCACCCAATCGGTCCAGGAGCTCACCGCCTGACCATCGGCACTGAGGACGCGATCACCCGTGCGCAGGCCCGCCCGCTCCGCCGCCTCGCCGGCCACCAACTCGCCGATCACCGCCGGCAGGCCGAGAGGGCGCAGACCCAGCTGCTCGAAAATATCGGTGTCCTCCTTCACCAGCAGGGCCAGCCGGTCGCCGGGCAACTGCAGATAATCCCGGCCGCCGTCGGCCGTCTGCACCGCCACCGGGATGTTCTCGGCCTCCACCGCAGCGCTGAGCAGGGCATAGAGCGCCTGCTCCCAGCTGGCCACCGGAGTATCGCCGATCTGCAAAATCTCATCGCCGTAGCTGAAACCCGCACGCTCCGCCACCGAATCGGGTGCCACATAGCCCACCATGGGCTTGACGCCGACATCGCCAAGGGTGAACACCAGCCACCAGGCAAAAATCGCAAAGATAAAATTGAACAGCGGCCCGGCAGCCACCACAAAGGCGCGCGCCGCCTTGCCCTGGTTATTGAAGGCCAGATGCCGCTCCGCCGGGTCCACCTCGGCCTCGCGCTCGTCGAGCATCTTCACATAGCCACCCAGGGGAATGGCCGCCAGCACATACTCCACCCCATCCCGCCCGCAGCGTTTGAGCAGCGGCCGCCCAAAACCCACAGAAAAGCGCAGCACCCGGATACCCATGCGCCGTGCCGCCCAAAAATGGCCGTACTCGTGCACAGTGACCAAAATGCCGATGGCGATGATGAAGGCGAGGAGGCTGGTGATGAAGG
>JADGBD010000166.1 GCA_015231665.1 Gammaproteobacteria bacterium | reverse complement strand
GTTTTTGGCAACCCGGTTTTTACGATCATGCTCTGCGCCAGGAGGATGACCGCCGTGCGGTGGCGCGGTATTTGGTGGCCAACCCCTTGCGTAAGGGGTTGGTGGAACGGGTTGTGGATTATCCTTTTTGGGATAGTATCTGGCTCTGATGACTCGGCCAGTCGGCCTAAAGGCCGACCTACCGTTTGTTTGTAGGTCGGGCTTTAGTCCGACAGCCGTTGGTGGTGCGTAGCCACAAGCCTATGGCCAAGGCCCAACCATCGCGCAGCGCCCCAGTCGCCCTGGAGGGCGACAGTCGGGCTGAAGCCCGACCTACAACCTGAACTACAACTTGGCCAGTCTCAGCCAGGTGTCCACCATGGTGTCCGGGTTCAGCGAGACGCTGCTGATGCCCTGGGCCACCAGCCATTCCGCCAGGTCCGGGTGATCGGACGGCCCCTGGCCGCAGATGCCGACGTACTTGCCCTTGGCGCGGCAGGTCTCTATAGCCATCTTCAGCAACTTTTTCACCGCCGGGTTGCGCTCGTCAAAGGCCTTGGCCACCAGGGCCGAGTCGCGGTCCAGGCCCAGGGTCAGCTGGGTGAGGTCGTTGGAGCCGATGGAGAAGCCGTCGAAGCGCTCGAGAAACTCGTCGGCCAGCAGGGCGTTGGCCGGGATTTCGCACATCATGATCAGGCGCAGGCCGTTTTCACCCCGGCGCAGGCCGTTTTCCGCCAGGCGTTCGATCACCCCATCGGCCTCGTCGAGGGTGCGGACGAAGGGAATCATCACCTCCACATTGCTCAGGCCCATGTCGTTTCGCACCCGCTTCACCGCCTCGCACTCGAGGCGGAAGCAGTCGCGGAAATCCTCGGAGACATAACGCGAGGCACCCCGGAAGCCGAGCATGGGGTTCTCCTCGTGGGGCTCGTAGCGCGGTCCGCCGATGAGGTTGGCGTATTCGTTGGACTTGAAATCCGATAGGCGCACGATCACCGGATGGGGCGCAAAGGCCGCCGCCAGGGTGGCTATGCCCTCGGTCAGCTTGCTGACGTAGTACTCCACCGGGTCGCCGTAGGCGGCGATGCGCGGCGCCACCAGCTGTTTGATCTCATCGGTCTGATCGGCATATTCCAGCAAGACTCGGGGGTGGATACCGATGCTGTTGCTGATGATGAATTCCAGCCGCGCCAGGCCTATGCCTTGGTGGGGGATGGCGGCAAAGCCGAAGGCCCGCTCCGGGTTGCCGACGTTCATCATCATCTTCACCGGTGCCGGGGGCATCTGATCCAGCTGCACCGTCCTGTGCTCGAAGGCCAGTGCGCCCTGATAGACCAGGCCGGTATCCCCCTCAGCGCAGGAGACGGTGACCGCCTCGCCATCGCGCACCCGCTCCGTGGCGTCACCGCAACCCACCACCGCCGGCACGCCCAGCTCGCGGGCGATGATGGCAGCGTGGCAGGTGCGGCCGCCGCGGTTGGTGACTATGCCGGAGGCGCGTTTCATGATCGGCTCCCAGTCCGGGTCGGTCATGTCGGTGATGAGCACGTCGCCGGGCTTGACCAGGTCCATCTGCGCCAGGCTGCTGATCACCCGCGCCGTACCGCTGCCGATGCGCTGGCCGATGGCGCGGCCCTCGCAGAGCACCGGGCCGCGTTGCTGCAGCTCATAGCGCTCGATGATGCCGCCACTGCGGCTCTGCACCGTCTCCGGCCGCGCTTGCACCACATAAAGCTGGCCATCCAGACCGTCCAGGGCCCATTCGATGTCCATGGGTCGGCCATAGTGCTGTTCAATGGTCAGGGCACAGCGCGCCAGCTCTTCTATCTGAGAATCTTTGATGCAGAATTGCTGACGCTCGGCCTCGCTGCAGGGGCTGGTGCGCACCTTCTCCGGCCCCTCGGCGTAGGTCATGCGGATCGCCTTGGTCCCCAGCTGGCGGCGCAGTATCGCCGGGCGACCGGCGCTGAGGGTGGGCTTGTGCACATAGAATTCGTCCGGGTTGACCGCTCCCTGCACCACCAGCTCACCGAGGCCGTAGCTGCCGGTGATGAACACCGCATCGCGGTAGCCGCTTTCGGTGTCCAGGGTGAAGATGACGCCGGAGGCGGCCAGGTCGCTGCGCACCATTTTTTGGATGCCGGCGGACAGGGCGACCTTGCGGTGATCGAAGTTCTGGTGCACCCGGTAGGCGATGGCGCGGTCGTTGAACAGCGAGGCGAAGACCTCGTGGATGCAGTGCAGCAGGGCCTCATGGCCGCGCACATTGAGGAAAGTCTCCTGCTGACCGGCGAAGGAGGCGTCCGGCAGGTCCTCGGCGGTGGCCGAGGAGCGCACGGCCCAGGAGCAATCGCTGCCGTACTCAGCATCCAGCTCGGCGAAGGCCTGTTCCAGGGCGCTGCTGAAGGCGGTGGGGAAGGGCGTCTCCATCACCAGGCGGCGGATCTCGCGGCCGGTGCGGGTCAGGGCCTCAATGTCATCCACATCCAGGGCGTCGAGCATGGCGCCTATCTGATCGTTCAGCCCGCTCTGGGCAAGAAACTCGCGATAAGCCTCGGCGGTGGTGGCAAAACCACCAGGCACGCGCACCCCCAGATCGGCCAGATGATGGATCATCTCGCCCAGGGAGGCATTCTTGCCCCCGACCAGTTCGACCTGATTGATACGCAGTTCTTTCAAGGGGATGACGTAGGGGTTCATGGTGTCTCCAAAGGGCTGATGAACGACGCTGTTTTCGGGAAACAGGCTTTTATTTATGGTATTGATCGATGCTGCATTGCAAAATAACCTTTTAACTTGTCAGATGCTCCTGTCAAGCCCTAAGGTCAAAATTAGCCCAAAAAAAGAGGGGTTGGTATGGAAAGGCGCACGGTATTTTTTCTCTCGGATCGCACCGGTATCACCGTCGAGATGCTCGGCAACAGCCTCCTGTCGCAGTTCGAAGGCATTGATTTCAAACGGGTACACATCCCCTTTCTGGATAGCGAGGAGAAGCTGGCAAAGGCCATAGCCCGCATCGAAAAGGCCGGTGAGATCGAACACCACCCGCCGTTGGTGTTCTCCACCCTGGTGGAATCGGGCCTGCGCGACCAGCTGGAGCACTCGCCCTGCCACCTCATCGACCTGTTCGAGCACTTCATCCCCGATCTGGAACAAGAGCTGGGCCGCCCCTCTGGCCGCGCCGTCGGCCGCACCCACGGCATCGGCAACCTGGCGGAATACGAGCGGCGGGTCGATTCCATGCACTATTCTCTGAGCCATGACGACGGTGCTCGGCTGACCAATCTGGATCAGGCGGAGGTGATCCTCATCGGCGTCTCGCGCTCCGGCAAGACCCCCACCTGCCTCTATCTGAGCCTGCACTACGGCCTGTTCGCCGCCAACTACCCGCTGATCCCGGAAGACCTGGAACAGCACAGCCTGCCCCAGGCCCTCAAACCCTACAAAGAACGCCTGCTCGGCCTGACCCTGCAGCCCGAGCGTCTGCACCAGATCCGCCAGGCCCGCCGCGGCGGCAGCGACTACGCCGCCCTGGAAACCTGTCGGCGGGAAGTCCGCCAGGCAGAAAGCCTGTTCGCCCGCGAAGGCATCCCGGTGATCAACAGCAGCTCCCTATCTATTGAAGAGATTGCGACTGAGATTCTGCGGCGACTGCGGCTCAAGGGGCATAGGTAAAGTCACTCCGTGATAATGGCGCCAGTAGCCGCAGGGCCTAGATTTTGCCGGGGGCGAGGCTCGCTGAATTTTCAACGGATAATTAGGTAGTTATTTGCACTCTTCATGGTGAATGCGGGAAATATTCATTACCGCACTGTCCAGTCCCAGCTTGAAGTCGGAAAGCTGGTCCTCGGTCCAGGGGCCTTCGGTATTCCAGGCGTTAAGCATCAGATCGGCGGCATCGCTCAAACCATCGCTCTCCTCTTGCTCGGCCATCTCCTTCAGGCCTTGGCTTAGATCGCCCAGCACCTTATCGGCCTCGTCATCGCGCATGTCACCTGGGTCGAGTTTAGCCATCAGGTCGGCGAGTTGGTCTAGCGTGTCCGTGATTTCCTGCAGCTCCTTGCAAGACAGCTCCTCGGCCAGAGTGATTGGGGCATGGAAGAAAAATACTGCGATTAAAAGTGCATACAGCGATTTTTTCATGCGAGTGATGCCTCTGTTGGCTGGTGGGGAAAAGGAACCAACGGCCAGTATAGAAGTGGATCTATCCCTGCATGAGGTTTTTTTGGAGCAGTCCTGGCGACTGTGGAGTCCTGATTAGGAAAGCGGCCACAAGATGTTTCCTGTTCCTGTGTGGCGCGCCTCGCACTATTTTGATCCTTGAGGTGTGCTGTCCAGGTTGGAAAATCACCTCGCCAGATCTGAAGACGCGGCCTATACTTGACCCCATCTTCACACACGGCAGGCAACAGCATGTATAACTCACTGACGAATCTTCTTTTGGCTAGTATCCTCGGTTTTTGTCTAGCTGGCCCTGCATTAGCGGTTGATCCGGCACCCGCCGCCTCGAGTACTCTGCCGACAAATCTGGTCGGGGCCTATGATGTCAAGGGTGTGCACGCGACCGACAAGGAGGCCTACGAAGGTGTGGCTCTAGTCAGTGCCCAGGGGGAGACCTTTGAGGTCATCTATGAAGACAGTGAAGGCAAGCTAAAGGGCATAGGCCTGATGCAGGGCGATACCTTCGGCGTCGCTTTTTACAAAGAGGGCAGCCTCAGTTTGCTGCTGTTTAAAGTCGAAAGCGGCAAGCTGCAAGGCCGCTGGATGGACTCGGGCGATAGCTTTGTCAGTACTGAGACTTGGACCCGTCGCTGAAACCCAAGGTCATCCTTGACCGCTGGGGCCTGGCACGCAGTTGCACCCACAGCATCTGCTGCTGGCAAAATCTCTATGAGTTACCCCTGCGTCTGCTGCTGAGGTTCTGGCTGGGCGGCAGGGAACATCCGCGATCTAACTCTGCATACCCACACCACAGCATGTCGATTTTCAGTTGCAGCAGCCAAGCCCCAATGCGGCCGCCTGCTAGCCGTAACCTCTAATCCAAGTAGATGGTTTGCCGATCGCAAACCGCCCGCCAGCAAACTCTTTTGAGGCTAAAGGCTTTCCGGGCCCCGGCTCTGGGGTAAAATCCGCCT
>JADGBD010000165.1 GCA_015231665.1 Gammaproteobacteria bacterium | reverse complement strand
CAGCATCAGCTGCATGCAGGTTGCCGGGTGCTCAGCGAGCAGGTCTTGTGCCCAGAGGGCATAGCGCTGGTTGATTCGCGTTGGGGTGCAGCCGGGTAAGTGACTAAATCGCTCATGGCTAAAGTCTGCGATGACTGCTGCCGTGAGGTCAAAGGCTTTTTCATCAGCAAACTGGCAGTTCAGCCGTACGGTGCTGACTGTTGGCTGAAGCTGGGAGAGGTTGATGCGGAATTTGATTTGGCTATCTACCTGGTAGAAGCCAGCCCTGGCAAGGTCGCGCACTGGTGGTGCGGGGTGCAGTGGGTGTTGGAACTCTACCCAGGCGTAGGCTTGCAGCAGGCTTTGCTGGGTTTGGGGGTCAAGGCCAAAAAAGCCGGCATCCTGGACTACACCTACGGGCTCGCCCCACCAGCGGCTGGTGAAATTGTGGGGTTTGATCATTGGCGGACTTCCATGGGGGTGAAGCAGTGGCGCCAGAATTCTTCGCCATCCCAGAAGCTGGTGAAGTGGTGCATCTGCGCCAGGGGCACAAAGCGGCGCACTTGGCTGTTGGCAAGCAGGTGCAGCCAGTCGGGGTGTTCGGGCTGTGTCAGTGCATGGCCGAGGGTTTGGATATTGGCTGGCAGCCCGGCGAGGGCTTGCAGTTTGCTGGCGGGTTGAATGCTCAGGGCCATGGGTGCCTGAATACTGGGCAGGCCGTAGTCGCCGCAGGCCAGCATGGCGCCGTTGTTCTGGGTAGCTTGGGCATCCCACCCCAGCGCGCGGGCCCAGTGAAGTGCCATGAGGGTGGCAGAGGCGCTGTGCATGGCGGGCTTGGTTTGGATACGCTTGGGCCAACGGTTTAGCAGTTGATCCCGCAACTGGCGTGCCTCTGCCATGGTGGCATCCAGCAGGATGACGCGCCGGGGGGAGGTGCAGCCGGCTTGGCCGTAGATGGCGAAGACCTTGATCAGGGTGTCGAGTACCTGTTCGCTCAAGGCTGCCGGTTCCAGCCAGGCCTCGGATTGGCGATCGACAAAGGCAAAGCCCTGGCTCTCCAGCGGGTGTGGCAGTTGGTCTATGGCTGCTGCGGCCTGGTCTGAGCCAAACACCAGCCGAACCTGGGCTTGCTGACTGAGTTCCGCTTGGCGGGGGTCATTGCGGCTGAAGCGGTCGGTTGTGACTTGGCTGCCGAGGTAGTCCCTCAGGGCACCGCTGGGCAATTTTGCCTTGGCGTAGCTGAGAAAGGCGCTAGCCAGGTCCTGCGCCGATGAGCCGAGCTTCATGCGTATGGGCTGGCCGCAGAGGCTCAGCAGGATGAGGCCCAGGGGGCCCAGCAGGGAGACATTGTTGGGCAGCCAGATGGCAATAGGGCCGCGGGGTCGATAAAGTCGGCTAATCCTGGTCGGTGCCTTTTCCAGCGCGGTGCCGAAGTTGCTCAAGAAGGGCTGCAGCAGGTTGTCCGGGTGGAGAAAGCTGACCAGATAAGCCCATTCGTCGGGGCTGAACTCCAGAGGCACCTGGCGCAGCATGGCGGACCTGAGGCTAGCCCAGTCCTGGATGGCCTGGCTGTAGTCAAAGGGCAGGGCCAGGGCGACAGGACCGCTGGCTGAGTGAAAGTAATGCAGGGGGTCAGACATTGGCGCAGCCCCTAATTTCGGCTTGCGGAACCCGGCCAAGGAGTTCAAAGCGCTTGCCTGAGCGGCCACAGGGGCAGGCGCCGGGCTGGATGCGGCCCAGGTCTTCTGTATAGACGCTGTGGTAAGGGGCGCCCTGGGCCAGGCAATTAAGCAGCTGCAGCTGGCCGGTTTCTCCGATCAGTGGTTCAAGGGTCCAGGGGTCGCGCACCAGTACATCGGCCCACACCGGCACATGGCGGTAGCCATCCGCGCAGGCAGGGTAGATGATGCCCACTTGCTCCACCAGTCCGTAAAAGTCTGTTACCCCTGAGTCGGGATGCAGGCCATGTAACAGGCTGGCGTTGAAGGTCTGAGGGGCCACCCGGCTGTCTTCCAGCTTCTTCCAGCCACCGCTGTGAACAAAGTGAATGCGCTTGCCCTGTAGGAGTTGGCGGATATCCTCCGGCCAATCAGCCGCAGCCCAGGCTTGCCAGAGTATCCAGGTGAAGCCGTACACCAGCAGGTCGTCATGCTTTTCCAACAGATTTGTCAACAGATTCCATTTGAGGCTTTGGGCATCATTGGCCTGGGCCAACAGAAAGTGCATGCCGGTGGATATAGGGCGCAGGCTCATGGCGGCGGCTACCCGTGCCGATATTTCACCCCGCGCCAGCAGGGAGGCGGAGCTGTCTAGCACCAGCAAGGGCCGCAGGTGTTCACCGACAAAGTCCTTGAGAATGGCCAGGCTGCTGGCAGATTGCAGCTCGCTGCTGGTGCGGTCCAGATGGATCTGGCTGGCCTGGCCGCTGGTGGTGGCAGAGGGTTTGAGCACACGCTCGTGTTGAATGCCCGGCCGCTGCGTCTTGAAATCAACCTGTTTGAAAACCCCCACATGCAGATAGGGCAGGTCTTCAACCCGCTGGGCTGGGCGAAAATCCGGCCAGATGCGGGCGTATTCCGGGCAGCCCTGCAGATGGGCCTGAGTCAGGGCGTTCATCTCCGCCAGAAAAGCGGCATCAGAACGGGCGCCGTAGGGCTTGGCGTTTTCCAGTAGGCGGTTCACTGGAATTGTCCGTCCACGAAAAAGGCCTTGCTGGCTGGGCGCACCAGGGCGCTGTTGGTGCGGCTGCAGGGGTCGCGCACTATGTCCAGCCAGTGCTGATCCAGCAGGGGCAGCAGTTGCTGGTAGGCTTGGGGGTCGTGCAGGTCTTTGAGCAGCTGCAGGATTCTGGCGGCATCGAGCTTGTGTGCCTGCATCAGCCGCTCCCACCTGGGGGATTGTTGCTGGTTGAAGGCCATGACTGGCCAAAGCAACAGGGCGCAGAGTTTGGCGTGGCCCCAGCCAGCTGTGGGAAATTGGCTGCGCAACGGGCCTTCCAAGCTGTGGGCAATGCCGTGCACCAGGCCCACGCTGGCCTTTGCTTGGGCGGCACAGGCCTGGGCACTGGCGTCAAACCAGCGGGCATCATTGGCCAGGGGTAGGCCCAGCATCTGCCGGATCACCTCCGCTAGTTCGTGCCGCAGGTCTTCGCTCGCCAGCGGCGAGAGGAATGCCTCCAGGGCATGGGCCCAGGCATCACCGCAGGCGTTGCGGGCCAAGTCCAGGGGGATGCTGGCGGCCAGTTCTGGCCAGGTAATGCGTATATCCGCCAGGAATTCTTCACTGACGCTTATTTGCTTGGTGCCTTGCCGGTTGAGTAGCACCACCGGGGATACTTCGGCACCACTGCCCCAGATGGAGGGAATGACAATGAGGCGGACATCAGGGGCATGGGTCTTGCGCCAGAACTTGGCTTCGTCCATCAAGGTACCGCCGCCGATGACGATGAGGCTGTCCCAATCGGGGCTTAGCTCTGCCAGGGTGCGAATTTGCCGGTAGGGCAGCAGCTGAGCGGCGCGTTCGCTCACCGATGGGGTAACCAGTACCAGGGTTCGGCCCAGCTCGCTATGCTGCAGCTGGTCCAAGTCCCAGAGTTGCGGCCTAGTCGGCAAAGGCAATCCCCTTGGATTGCAGAATCGCCATGATGTCCTGAATGCCGCGAATAGCCGTGGCCTCTTCTGGGGTGAAGTGATAACCAAAGGTTTCATCCACGCCCACGGCTATGGCAACCACCGCCATGGAGTCCCAAGTGGGTATTTCGTCACGGGTCAGGTCGAAGCGGAATTCGCTGGGGTCTAACAGCAGGACATCCAGCAAGAGGTCGCGTAACTGTTCTTTAGGGGTCATTTAGATTCTCTGCTTCCAGTGCAGCGCCTTATGCTCTGCCGCTGCCAACTGATGAACATCCGTCTTGCCATTGGCCAAGAGTGGCAATGCCGCCAAGCTCTCAATACGCAGGGGCCAATGGGGCCGGGGGTGGTTATGCCGCAGGGCCATCAAAATCTGCTGTAGCTCCTGCGGCTCCGGTGCGGGGGATAATACCAGCACGCACCCTTGCTCTCCATTGGCATCCTGCTCCAGATAAAAGGCCGCATCAGCCTGCCAAGCCTGTTTGATCGTGGTCAGCAGTTGTGGCAGGGAGATTTTCTCTCCATAGCGTTTGAATACCTCGTTGGCCCGGCCCAGCAAACGCCAGCCACCATCTTCCAAAGGCTCGGCCAGGTCACCGCTGGGTAGCCAGTCTGCCGCTGAAACCGGATGAAAACCCGCCTGATCGACAAAGGCAACCGCCCGGTAGGGGCTGCGAAACAACAACCGGTGCTCGCTATCTGCTATGATTTCAATGCCCGGCAAGGGGTAACCGATATGCGCTGCCGCGGTGGCGGCCTCCGCCGGGCGCAGGGTCAACCTGGGCATGGCCTCAGCGCAACCATAGTTGTTGTAGATTTTGGCATGGGGAAAGCGCTCCTGGAGAAAATCCAGCTGCTCTTGCGGAAAACGCCCCCCGGCAAAATGCAGGCGAATGATGCCGGGAAAGCTCGCACCAGCAAAAAACTGCCGCAGCAGGGCCAACTGCCCGCCCACCAGACAGAGCATGGCGTCTTTGGCTTGAGACAGCGCAAGCTGCAACCGGTCCGGCTCGCTAAAACCACGGGTGAGTACCAGCCTGCGCTTGTGCACATGGCTCCAAAGCCATTGGTTGATAAAGGCATAGGAATAACTGAGGGGCAAGGCGCATATCGTCTCAGCCACCGCCTCGCTGTCCTGCACCTGGTGCAAAGCCCTGGCCAGGTTCTCAGACCGCTGCTTACTGCCCAAGATCAGCTTTGGCTCACCGGTGCTGCCAGAGGTGAGGATGCCAAAGCACCCGATGTGATAGTCAGGTGGGATGATCTCATCAATCCGGTCGAGCCAGGCAGGGCGGATGCCGATTTTTTCCGGAATCAGCAGAAAGCTGGCGGAGTCCGTCCAAGCATCATCCAGCAATAACGTGCTGCTAGCCAAGCGGGATTCAGGGATGATCTCTAATGCTGTCATGCCAAACACGCGAATTGAAAATTGCTAAAGTAACTGACCAGGCCATTAAGCCCCTCGTCCTGTAGGTCGGCCTTCAGGCCGACAACTGCAGCCACGGCAAGGCG
>JADGBD010000164.1 GCA_015231665.1 Gammaproteobacteria bacterium | reverse complement strand
TCGCCGGCAAGAGTGCCACCGAGCTGGAGATGGAATACGCTGCCCTGGGCCAGCCCTTGGTGGAAGAGACCGCCCTGTTCTATTTCCGCAGTGCCGCCGCCTCCGCCCAGGTCGAACAGGCCCTGATGGCGGAACCGGGCTATTGCCCGGAACCGCCCGAGCACCAAGCCAAGCTGGCGCAGCTGAAGCAGCGCATCCAGCAACGGGGCTTCGCCCTGCGCCAGGACTACGCGGATGCCCAGAGTCTGGGGCAGATGATCCTCGCCGATCTCTGGCGGCTGTGCGACCAGCGCTTTCCCGAGCAACAGACCCCCAGTCCGGCGCAACGCCAGGAGCTGGCGCACCAGGCCTTTGCCGAACAGCGCCTCACCAGCCATGTGCCACGGCCCGAACTGCTGCGGCGGCTGGACGCTTTTCTCGCCGGTGACCAGCTGATCTTGCAGCCGATCCTGCTGCTGAGCGGCGCCAGCGGCAGCGGCAAATCTGCCCTGCTGGCACACTGGGCCCAGCAAGTCCAGTGGCCGGAAGGTGCCAGCAACCCACTGCAGCTGTTCCACTATGTCGGCGCCACACCGGAGAGCAGCCAACCCCTGGCGCTGCTGCAGCGGCTCATCGGCTTCATCCACGAGCGTTTTCTGAGCGAGGAAGAGCGGCAGAACCAGCCCTTGCCGGAGACCGCCGAGGAGGTTCGCCAAAGCCTCGGCCAGTGGCTGGCGCGGGTGGAGGGGCGCGGCCAGCTGCTCTGGGTAATCGACGGCATCGAACGGCTGCAGCCGGAGGCGGATCAGCTGCCTTTGGATTGGCTGCCCGCGCAACTGCCACCCAGTGTCCAGCTGCTGCTTTCCACCAGCAGCGCTGATCTGGAGCCCCTGCAAGACAGGCCGGACCTGCAGCGTCTTGAGCTCGGCCCGCTCGATCCAGCGGAGATGACGCAGCTGATTCAGCGCCACCTGGCCAGCTTCGGCAAGAAGCTGGATGCGGTGCAGACCGAACGCATCCTCCAGCACCCACCGGCACGCAACCCCTTGTTTCTGCGCATCCTGCTGGATGAGCTCCGCCTGTTTGGCACCTTTGAGTTACTTAACCGCAAAATGGCCGACTACCTGGCCTGCCAGACCCACGACTGCCTCTATGACCAACTGCTCCAGCGGCTGGAGCAGGACTATGCCCAGCCACGTCCAGGATTGGTGGCGGACCTGATGCGCGCCCTCTGGGCAGCATGTCAAGGCCTGAGCGAGCTGGAATTGCTCGAACTGCTGGGCGAGGCCGGCGAACCCCTGGCCTACAGCCACTGGGCACCCCTGGCCAGCGCCCTCAGCGGTTCCTTGGTCAACCGCGCCGGCCTGCTGGATTTTGCCCAGGATGCCCTGCGTCAAGCGGTGCAGCAGCGCTATCTGGCCGATTCCGCCGATCAGGACCAGGACCAGGGCCAGCGCCAGGCCCATGCCCGGCTGGCGGCCTATTTTGCCCGCCAGAAGCACAGCCAGCGCCAGCTGGAAGAGCTCAGCTGGCAACTCTGGCAAGGGGGCGATTGGTCAGGGCTGGCGCAACTGCTCGGCCAACCCAGGGCTCTGGCCGCGCTGTGGCGGCGCAATCCCCTGGAGGTCAAGGCCTGCTGGGCGCAAATCGAGGCCCACAGCGACCAGCGCCTGCTGCCCAGCTACCAGCCCCTGCTGGCGGATGTGGAGCGCTGCGGCCCAGCCAAGGCCGAGCTGGCGCAACTGCTGCTGGAGTCCGGCTACGCCCAGGAGGCCGCGCCCCTGCTGCAGGCCCTGGTGGCGGAGTATCGCGAGAGCGGCGATTGGCGCAATCTCGCCCGCGCTCTGGGCAATCAGGCCAACCTGCTCGCCAGCCAGGGCGATCTGGACGGGGCGCTGGCGCAGTATCAGGAGCTGGAACAGCTTGCCCGACAGCAGCAGGACCTGGATAGCCTGCAGCGTGCCCTGGGCAATCGGGCGCACCTGCTCGAACAGCAGGCGCAACTGAGCCAGGCCATGGCGCTTTACCAGGAAAAGGAACAACTCTGCCGCCAGCTGCAGCAGCGCGACGGCCTGCAGCTGGCCCTGGGCAATCAGGCGGCGATCCTGCAACAGCAGGGACGCCTGACCGAGGCAATGGCCCTGTATCAGCAACAGGAGCAGCTGTGCCGCCAGCTGCAGCATCCCGATGCCCTGCAGCTGGCCCTGGCCCATCAGGCGAGCATCTGTTTCCAGCAGGCCCAGTTCGATCAAGCCAAAACCCTCTATGCCGAGGCCGAAGCCATCGCCCGGCGCCTGGGTAACCGCGATGCCCTGCAAAACATTCTCGGCCAGCAGGCCCTGCTGGCGCTTGCCGCCGGTGAGCAAGACCAGGCTGCCGCCCTGCTGGCCAGCGCCCGCGAGCTGTGTGAAGAAATCCATAGCCTGGATGGTCTGCAGCGGGTGCTTGGCGGCGAGGCCAGCCTCGCCATCCAGCAAGGTGATTTGGCCAAAGCCAAGGCCCTGGTGCTGCACCAGATTGGTCTCTGCCGGCAACTGCAGCACAGCCTCAGCCTGGCCGACGCCCTCTCCAGCTTCGCCCTGATCTGCCGCCAGATGGCCGAGCCGGAGCAGGCAGCGGCGGCGCTGCGGGAAGCGCTGGAAATCCGCCGCCGTCAGGCCGATCCGCAGTCCCTCTACAGCGCCCTGAGCAATCTGGCGGCGGTGGAGATCGACCTGGGCGAAATCCAAGCGGCCGCAGGCCATCTGCAGGAGGCCGAGCCCCTGCTGCGCCAACAGCAACAACCGGCAGAGCTGCAAAAACTCCTCGCCAGCCGCAGCCAGCTCTGCCGCCGCCTGGGCGACCAGCGCCAGGCGCTCAGGCTGCTCAAGGAACAAGAAAGCCTGTGCCACCAGCTGGGCGAGGAAACCGCCCTGCTGCATTGCCAGCAACAGCAGGCCCAGTGCCTGCTGGCGCGGGGACATCGCTGGCGTGCCCGTTGGACGCTACAGCGCAGCCAGGCCCTGGCCCGCCGCCTGGGTGAGCCTCAGGGCATGCTGCTGGCCATCGCCAATCACGCCATCCTGCTGGTCAACAGCAAGCGCCCCAGCCAATGGCGGCGCGCCCGGCCTCTGCTGCGCGAGGCTCTGGGCCTGGCGCAAGAGCTCGGCCTCAAGGCCTCAGAACAGCACCTGCAGCGGGTGCTGGATTTTCTGCAGGAGCGGCGGTGATGGTTCTGGGCCAAAGGGGGACGCAGAGATCGCAAAGTAGCGCAGAGGGCGCAGAGTTGAAAAGAGATTCGCGAGGAAAGAGAAAATCCAAACTCCGCGATCTCCGCGTTTCTCGACTTGGGCATCCTGCTTTGTGCTACCTCCTGCATATGTGCAGCGCCCTAGCCCGGATGGAGTGCAACGGAATCCGGGGTTGTCTCTGGGTAATGTTTCCCCTCCGCGCCAGCGGCTTCATCCTGCTCCTGTGCCTGTGCCTCGGCTGGCTGCCGGCGGCCAGGGCGGCGCAGCAGGGCGATGTGCTGATCCTGTTCGATCAATCCCAATCCATGACCGCCTATAACGCCAAGGCCGTGGCCGAGCACCTGCTGTTCACCCTGATCAACACCTTCGGCCTGAGCAATCCCATCCTGCTGGCGGGCTTCGATGAGCGGGTGATCGAGCATCTGCATCTGCAGGTGGGAGAACAGCGCGAGCGCAGCGCCCTGCGCCAACTCATCGAGCAAATCCCCCTGCGTGGCAAGGTCACCGACTTTGAACCGGCCCTGCGCTACCTGGCCGACTACCCGCGCCCCATCGCCCTGGCGGTGATGGTCAGCGATGGCAAGGAGGACATCTGGGACCGCAAGCTGCGCTACCTCAACCCGGAGATCCTCGCCGATGACCGCTACGCCGAGCTCAATGCCGAATACGCCCGCCTCAAGGCCAGCGGTCTGAGCGATTTTCGCCTGCACGATCAGCTCAACCCCGCCTACGAGGCGCGCAACCGTGAACTGATCCAGCAGGCCCTGGCGCGGCTGGCGCAACAGGGCGGCGAGCGCCTGACCTTTGTCGATCTGGGCGAAGCGGCCAGCCTGCTGCCTCAGTTGGCGGAACAGGCCCAGGCCAGCAGCCTGAGCATCGCAACTCTTGATCAAGCCTCTGCACAACTGCCGGGAGCTGCACTGGCGCCCGAACAGGCACAGTTGTCCGAGCAGATCAAGGCGCAGATGCAGGAGAATATTCGTCAGGCCCTGCTGCGCCTGCAGCAACGCGCCAGCGAAATCCTGCAGCAGAGCCTGCCGGAGGACCACGCCAGCCGGGTGGACCTGCTGGAGGAAGCGGTGCCAGATATGGAACCATTGCCAGAACCCGAACCTGAACCCAAGCCCGAACCTCCGCCTGAGCCAGAGCCAGAGCCAGAGCCTGAACCAGAGCCGGAACCCGAGCCTTCACCAGCCCCGGAGCCAGTGAAGCCGCCCCCCCTGGTGTTGGAACCCGCGCCAGCGCCCGAGCCCCTGCGCCTAATCGATCTTCTGCAGCGCAATCTGCTCGGCCTGCCGTCAGCGCAATTCTGGCCCCTGGCCCTGCTGCTGCTCTTGAGCCTGGCACTGGCCCAGCGCATCCAGCGGCGGCGTGTCTGGGAGCGGAAGCAACCCAGCTTCAGCCTGCTCGACGAACCTCTCTATCTGGACTCGGTGCGCCAACAGATGGGCCTGCTCGCCACCAGCTCCCTGGAAAGCGCCAAGCACTACATCGAGCGGGAAATCCGCGTCGCCGCCGCCTCAGGCGACAAGCTCAAACTCAAGCTGCTGGAGCTGGAGAAGTTCAAATACCGCTTCGATCGCCGCATCGAACTGCGGGTGCCCGTGCTGCCGGGACAAATGGACATTTTCTATCTCGATGCCAATAGCCAACCAGGTAGCCAGCCAGCTAGCCAGCAGGCCAGCAGCGCGCCGGTGCTGGACATTTCCCTGCAAGCCCTGCGCTTTGACCAGCCAGGCTTTAACGGCGGCCAGATGCAACAGATTCGGCTTAACCCCAGCAATGAGGTGTTTTTGCTCCAGCGGTGTAGAATCCGCAAGCGGGATGAAGGCCAGTTCGTCGTCCTGCTCGACGAGTTCAGCGATGAAATCAGCAGCCGCATGCGCTGGGTCGAACTGCTCACCCGTATAGAGCAGAATCAAAATAGCCAACAGCCGTAAGATGTTAGAGACCATCCT
>JADGBD010000163.1 GCA_015231665.1 Gammaproteobacteria bacterium | reverse complement strand
TTCCCCTGTTGCGGAATCACTGCGCCTGCACGCAAGCGGCGGATTTCGGCATAGTCAGCGTCCGATGCCGGCAACACGCCCTGCCCCAGGCTCTCGCCCCAGCCGGCACGAACCCCTGCATCGGCCGCCAGCAGGGCCTGGCGAATCTGGTCGATGCGCTCAGGGGAGAGGCGCGCGCCATTGGCAATCAGGCCAAAGGCCGGCAGTGGCCGGCTTTCACCCAGCACCTGCAGTCCCAGGTGGATATATTTGCGCGCGATGCTGGTCTTGAGGCCGCCGGCGTCATAATCACCCCGGGCCACGGCAATGGCCACCTGATCGTGCTTGCCCAGATAGCGATACTGATTCTTCTCCAGACTGCTGCCGGCTTGGCGCAGCAGATCCGCGCTGGCCAGATAGCCGCAGGTGGACAGAGGTTGCGTCAAAGCCAGGCGCTTGCCCTGCAGTTGCGCCAGCTGCAGCCGGCGTTCCTCCAGGGCCACCAGGGCACAGGTATAGTGGGCCTGATCCCTGCTGTCCTTGAACAGGGCCACAGGTGTCGCCGCAGCAAAGTCAGCCTTCAGCGCCGCATAGGGCAGCGGCCCCAGGTACGCCAGATCCAGCGCACCTGTCTGAAACCGCTCGAGAATCTCGGCGTAGCTGTCGGTATAGTCGATGCGTATCTCCACCCCCAGTTGCGACGCCAGATAATCCAGCAGCGGCTTCCATTGGCCAAGGACTCGTTCCGGTGTCTCCATCGGCAGGGGGGCAAAGCTCAGGGTCTCCCGAGCACTGGTGACGTTGCCCAGCAACAGCAGGCAAACAAGGACGCAACAGCGAAGGCCAGGGCTCATGCCGGTATCATTCTCCAAGTAGCCGACTCCAACGAGGGCAATCTTAGAGCCAAAGTCGGGGGGTGGCCAGCGGTCGGCGGCCAGCCGCACAGGCTGCCGGACCTGCATCTTCCGGATCGGCCATGTAGAATAGCCCTCCAACCAGCCAAAACGCGACCAAGCCCATGCCCCCGATCCGAACCCTTCTCCTGCTGCCCCTGCTGTCTTTGCTGCTGGCCAATGCCGCACTGGCGGCATCCGCGCCGCCGGCGCCGCAGATCAAGGCCAATGGCTATATCCTGATGGACTTCGCCAGCGGCAATGTGCTGGCCGAGCTGGATGCGGACAAGCGCCTGGAACCCGCCAGCCTGACCAAGATCATGACCGCCTACGTGGTCTTCCGCGAGCTGGCCCAGGGCCGGCTGGCGCTGACCGATCAGGTGCGGGTGAGCGATACCGCCTACCGCATGACCGGCTCGCGGATGTTCATCGAGGTCAATAAAGACGTCAGCGTTGAAGACCTGCTGCGCGGCATGATCATCCAGTCCGGCAACGATGCCAGCGTCGCCCTCGCCGAGCGAGTGGCCGGCAGCGAGCAGGTGTTTGCCGATCTGATGAACCAGCAGGCCAAGCGCCTGGGCATGACCGGCACCCACTTCACCAACTGCAGCGGCCTGCCCGATGTGGACCACTACACCACCGCCCGGGACATCGCCATCCTCACCAGCGCCCTGATCCGCGAGTTTCCCGACTACTACAAGTTCTACTCCGAGCGCTCCTTCACCTACAACGGCATCAAGCAGCACAACCGTAACAAGCTGCTGTGGAAGGACGACACCGTGGACGGGGTCAAAACCGGCTACACCGAAGCCGCCGGCTACTGTCTGGTCTCCTCCGCCAAGCGCGGTGACAGCCGCCTGATCTCGGTCCTGCTCGGCGCTGCCAGCCCCGACATCCGCATCAATGAAAGCCATGCCCTGCTCACCTACGGCTTCAACTTCTTTGAGACCCACCGCCTTTACCAGGCCAATCAGGCCCTGGCCCAGGCCCAGGTCCGCTTTGGCGACCGCGACCTGCTGCCCCTGGGGCTGAGCGAGGACCTCTGGGTCAGCATCCCCCGCGGCAGCTACCCCAAGCTCAAGCCGGAACTGCAGCTGGCCGGGGCCCTGGAAGCCCCCATCGCCAAGGGCCAGACTCTCGCCGAGATCAACCTGATGCTCGACGGCAAGCTACTGCGTAAAATTCCCGTGATTGCCCTGGAAGAGGTCGCCGAGGGCGGTGTCTTCTCCCGCATGATCGATACCTTCAAAGTCTGGATGGAGTAACCCCGCGCCCCATGAACAGCCCCCTGGTCTATCTCAATGGTGACTTCCTGCCCCTGGATCAGGCCCGCGTGCCGGTGCTCGATCGCGGCTTTCTGTTTGGCGACGGCGTCTATGAGGTGATCCCCGCCTACGCCGGCCACCTGTTCCGGCTGGATCAGCACCTCGACCGCCTGCGCGACAGCCTCGCCGCCATCCGCATGAGCCCGCCCCTGAGCCACGCCCAGTGGCGCGAGCTGCTGCAGCGCCTGATCCAGGGCCGCAGCGGCGATCTGGGCATCTACCTGCAGGTCACCCGCGGTGCCGACAGCAAGCGCGACCACGAAATCCCCCAGGGCCTCAGCCCGACCCTGTTCGCCATGGCCACGCCGATCACGCCCCCCAGCCCGGAGCAGGCCGAGCTTGGCATCAGTTGCATCACCCTCGATGACATCCGCTGGGCCCATTGCAACGTCAAGGCCGTCACCCTGCTGGCCAACGTCCTGCTCAAACAGCAGGCCATCGACGAAGGCAGCCAGGAGGCGATTTTGATCCGCGACGGTCAGGCCATCGAGGGCTCCACCAGCAACCTCTTCATCGTCAAGGACGGCCTCATCATCACCCCGCCCAAGGGACCTCAGCTGCTCCCCGGCATCACCCGCGACCTGGTCCTGGAGCTGGCCGCCGAGGCCGGCCTGCCCTACGCCGAGGCCAGCATCGGCTTTGACGAACTGCAGAACGCCGATGAAATCTGGATGACCAGCTCCACCAAGGAAGTCATGGCCGTCACCCGCCTCAATGGCCAGCCCTTCGGCAACGGTCAGCCGGGGCCGATCTGGCGCCAGATCACCCAGCTCTACCAGGCCTGCAAGGAGCGCCTGCGCCTGGGCGCGGAGACCTGCTGATGCAGCTGGAATTACCCCCCGAGGGGCTGCTGGAGTTTCCCTGCGAGATCACCATCAAGGCCATGGGCCTGGCCACTGCCGACTTTGAATATCTCGTCGTCGAACTGGTGCGCAACCACGTCCCCAACCTCGGTGAGAATGCCGTGCGCAGCCGCGCCAGCAACGGCGGCAAATACCTCTCGGTATCCGTTGCCGTGCAGGCCCAAAGCCGCGCCCAGATGGACGCCATCTACCAGGACCTCAGCGCCCACGAACGGGTGCTCATGGCCCTGTGAGCGAGACCCTGTGAGCGAGACCCTGCGCCTGCGTCACCTGGGCCTGACGCCCTACGCCCAGAGCTGGCAGGCGATGCGCGACTTTACCGACCAGCGCACCCCGGACACCGCTGATGAGCTCTGGCTGCTGCAGCATCCGCCGGTGTTCACCCTGGGCCAGGCCGGTCGGCCCGAGCATCTGCTCGACCCCGGCGACATCCCGGTGATCCACTGCGACCGCGGCGGCCAGGTCACCTACCACGGCCCCGGCCAGCTCATCGCCTACGTCCTGCTCGATCTGCGCCGCGCCGGCATCGGCGTCAAGGCCCTGGTGCAGCTGCTGGAGCAGGCGGTGATCGACCTGCTCGCCACCCAGGGCATCAGCGCCAACGCCCGCCGCGACGCCCCCGGGGTCTATGTGGACGGCGCCAAAATCGCCGCCCTCGGTCTGCGCGTGCGTCAGGGCCGCAGCTACCACGGCCTCAGCCTCAACTGCGACCTGGACCTCAGCCCCTTCGCCCGCATCAACCCCTGCGGCCATGCTGGACTGGAAGTCACAAGCCTCAGTAGACTGGGTTGCTCATTGAGTTTGGCGATGGCAGGGGATTTGCTGGCGCAGCAACTTTTGGACAAGCTGGAAAAAGTTTGAAGTTCGAAGTTTGAAGTGTGAAGTGATGAGGCCTACGGCCGTTTTTTATAAAAAGACCGCGCGAAGCGCTCCTTCCTTCAAACTTCAAACTTCCCACTTCAAACTTAACACCTAAAACCTAACCCTTAACCCGCAAAATCCCATGACCGACCTAAAAGCACCCTCCCGTACCCAGCCCGACAGTCACCAACGCGGTGCCGACAAGCTCGCCCGCATCCCGGTCAAGGTCCAGGCCGTCGCCGAGCCCCTGCGCAAGCCCAGCTGGATTCGCGCCAAGGCCCCCACCGGCCAGGGCGTGGCGCGGATCAAGCGCATCCTCCGCGAGCGCGGCTTAAGCTCGGTCTGCGAGGAGGCCCTCTGCCCCAACCTGGGTGAGTGCTTCAGCCAGGGCAGCGCCACCTTCATGATCATGGGCGACATCTGCACCCGCCGCTGCCCCTTCTGCGATGTCGCCCACGGCAAACCCAAGCCCCTGGATGCCGACGAACCGCGCCAGCTCGCCGCCGCCATCGCCGAAATGGGCTTGCGCTACGTCGTCATCACCTCGGTGGACCGCGACGACCTGCGCGACGGCGGTGCCGGCCACTACGCCGATTGCCTGCGCCAGATTCGCCAGCAGTGCCCGGATACCCGCATCGAAATCCTCACCCCAGACTTCCGTGGCCGGGTCGAGATCGCCCTCCAGGCCTTTGCCGAGATCCAGCCCGAGGTGTTCAACCACAACCTCGAGACCGTGCCGCGCCTCTATCGCCAATGCCGCCCCGGCGCCGACTACACAGGCTCCCTGCAACTGCTCGCCGCCATCAAGCAGCGCCACCCCGGCGTCACCACCAAATCCGGCCTCATGCTCGGCCTCGGCGAAACCCTGGCCGAGGTCGAACAGGTCCTCCGCGACCTCCGCGCCCACCAGTGCGACATGCTCACCCTCGGCCAATACCTCCAGCCCTCCCGCGATCACCTGCCGGTGCAGCGCTTCGTCCCCCCCGAGGAATTCGACCAACTCCGCCAGCTCGCCCAAACCCTCGGCTTCAGCAAGGTCGCCAGCGCCCCCATGGTGCGCTCCTCCTACCACGCCGACGCCCAGGCGGGCTTCGCTTGAAGCCAGAACTTGAAAAAGACTCGCAAACCTGTAGCCCGGATGGAGCGCAGCGGAATCCGGGATTGATGAAATGCGATTTCTTGATAAGCCACTGTTCAGGTCATTAAGCCAATGGCGTCAACTTAAGACATTTACTGGCTGCTTAAGCCGTTCGCTGAGCG
>JADGBD010000162.1 GCA_015231665.1 Gammaproteobacteria bacterium | reverse complement strand
GTACCGAACTGGCTGCTTAGGCCGTTCGCTGAGCAAAGCCGAAGCGAGCGGCGGCTGGCTTCGACTCCGCTCAGCAAGCGCTTTCTGGTTAAGCTGACGACATTGACTTTGCAACGCCTTTAACTCTTTGCGTTGTTTGCGTTTCCTTCGCGTTCTTAGCGATCCGGCTTTATAGTCTTGCCTTCTTCGGGTTCAGCTTAACCCAGCCCATCCAAATACACCCGAATCGCCGCCAGTATCCGCGTCGCCTGTTCGATCAGCTGCCCGGTCGTTTCTGCCACACCCGCCTCGCGGCTGCGGGCCTGGCCTTCCACCTGCTTGGCCAGCTGGCGCATGGCATCGGCGCGCACCGCTCCGGCCACCCCGGCAAAGCTGTGGGCGACAAAGGCGAGCTGGTCGAGATCGCCCGCCTCCAGGGCCTGGCGCAGCTTTGCCGGGGTGTCCTCATGGGACTCCAGCAGGGCGACCAGCAGCTTGTCGATGAAGGCCTGGCGGCCGGCGTATTGCTCCAGCACCTCGGTCTGGCTGATGAACTCGGCCAAAGGCCAACCAGCAGCCTGAGTTGGCAGCTCGGCCAGGGGCGCGGCCTCGACTTCGGGTTTGACTACTGCCCTGGCTTGCCAGCCCGGCCGGGCATGGCGCCGTATCACCCGCAGCAGTTCCCCGATGACGATGGGCTTGGCGACGTGGTCGCACATGCCGGCATCCAGGCAGCGCTGCTTTTCCTCCTGCATGGCGTGGGCGGTGACCCCCACCACCGGCAGGTCGGGTGCCTCGCTGCGCAACTGCTGACTGAGCTCATAGCCGCTCATGTGGGGCATGTGGATGTCGGTGAGGAGAATATCCCAGTGCTCGGCACCCTCACGGCGGATCAACTCCAGGGCGAGCAGACCATCCTCAACACAGACCACCTCGGCGCCTTCCAGATTGAGCATGTCGATCAACACCATGCGATTGACCATGTTGTCTTCGGCGGAGAGGATGCGCAGCCCCTTGAGCAGCGGCCCCTCGGCCGGCTGGCCGGGGTCGCCGGGCAGCACATCCGGGCTGGCCGGCGCATCTGCCGGCAGTAGCGGCAGGTGCACCTCAAAGCAACTGCCCTGGCCCAGGGTGCTTTCCACCTCGATCTCGCCGTCCATCATGTTCACCAGGCTCTTGGTGATCGCCAGCCCCAGGCCGGTGCCGCCAAAGCGGCGGGTGATCGAACCATCCGCCTGCTCGAAGGGCTGGAACAGGTTGTGCAAATGCTCCGGACTGATGCCGATGCCGGTGTCGCAGACGCGGAACAGCAGCCAATCACCCTGGGCGCGGATGCTCAGGCTGACCTTGCCCTGCTCGGTGAATTTGATCGCATTGCTCAGCAGGTTGCCCAGCACCTGAGACAGACGCAGGGGGTCGCCCATGATCCAGGGCGGCGCCTCCGGGTCCAGGTCGATCTGCAGGACAAAGCCCTTCTCCGAGGCGCGTCCGCCGGCAACCAGCGCCAGATGCTGCACCAGTTGCTGCAGCTGCATGGGCTCGGGGTTGATCTGCAGCTTGCCGGCCTCGATCTTGGAGAAGTCGAGGATGTCGTTGACTATCCCCAGCAACAGCTTGCCGGATTCGTACAGCTGGCTGAACAGGCGCTGGGTCTTGGGGTCCCGGGTATCGCGCTGGCCGATCTGGGCCAGGCCGAGGATGCCGTTGAGCGGGGTGCGGATTTCGTGGCTCATGTTGGCGAGAAACTCGGTACGCACCCGCGCCAGTTGCTCGGTCTCGGCCAGGGCCTGCATCAGCGCCTGGTGGTAATCCTTGACCGGGGTGATGTCCTGCACCGAGCCTTCCACCAGGAGCAATTCCTCGCCCTCGCCGAGATAGACGCCGGCCTGCCAGTGCAACCAGCGGGTCTCATCGCCGACCTGGATGCGGCACTCGCAGTCCATAGCGCCACCCTGGAGCAACTCCGCCCAGTTCTGTTGCAGGCGTGGCTGTTCCTCTGCCTCCACCCGGGCAAACAGGTCCTCGATGGTCACAGGTCCGTCCCCGCTCAGGCCGAAGATGCGCCGGGCCTCGTCGGAACAGCGCAGATGGCCGCTGCTCGGCTCATAGGACCAGCTGCCCAGGTGGGCCAGGGCCTCGGCACGGGAGAGTTGCTGCTGCAACTGCTTCAGCGGGGTAACGTCAATCGACACCCCAAGCAGGGCATAGGGCTGGGCATCCGGCCCCAGCAGCGGCATCTTGGTGCTGAGGAAGCTGTGCGGCAGCCCATCGGCTCCAGCCACCACTTCCTCAACAGTGATGGCACTGCGCTGGTCGATGACTTTTTTATCTGATAGTGCAAATGCTTGCGCCAGCATGGGGTCAAAAATCTGCGCATCTGTCTTGCCGAGAATCTGGGTCCGCTCGCGCCCTATCTCCAGCTCGTAACGACGATTCACCAGCTGATAGCGCCCCTCCAGGTCCTTGATGTAGAGAATCGCCGGCAGGTTCTCGAAAATCATCGTCAGTTCCTGACGATTGCGCTCCAGCTCGGCGGTGCGCTCGGCCACCTGCTGCTCCAATTCCTCCTGATGCCGCAGCAGGCGCTGCTGCATCTCTTCGCGCTGGCTGATGTCGCGGATAAAGATAAAGAAGCGACCATGGGTATCCTCGGGCACCAGGGTGATGCTCACCTCCACCGGCCAGAGGCTACCGTCCTTGCGCCGGTGCAGGCTGGTGAAGAGGTCGCTGCCCTGGCGCAGGATCTGCTCGATATGGCGCCGGGTTTCCTCGGGGGTTTCCTTGGCATCCAGTTCGCTGATGCGCATCTGCAGCAATTCTTCGCCGCTGTAGCCGGACAGGCGCTGGTAGGCGGCGTTGGTCTCCAGCAGGCGGCCCTCGGCATCGGCGAGGAAGAAGCCATCGGTGGAGGTCTCGACCACGCCGTGGTAGAGCAGCTCACGTTTTTGCAGGGTACGCTCATCGTGCTTGCGCTGGATGATGCCGGCAAGCACATTGGCCACCGCCAGGAGAAACTCCTCGCGGCCTTCGTTGCGCTCGAAGTTGGCCGGCAGATAAAGCACCAGCACGCCAAGCAGCCGCTCCCCCAGCAGCAGCGGAATGCTGTAGTGGCCGTGGTCGGTCATGCCGGGGAAGCGGTTGTCGTGGCGCGCATCGACACAACTGGAATAGACCATCTCCCGCTGCGCCGCCGCCCGGCCGCAGAGGCAGTGGCCAAAATCCACCCGGTCGCACTGCTTGAGCAGGTGCAGGGAGAAGTTGTACTGCGCCCGCAGACGCAGGACCTCGGGCTCTGCCTCATCCAGCAGAAAGATACCGCCCCGCGGCTCCAGGCTGAGCCAGGAGACGTGCACCAGCCGCTCCAGACAGAGCAGCAGGCTATCCTCCAGGCTGGCGGCAGAAACCCCTTCTTCGAGCAGGGCACGCAGCAGGCGCTGGTGCTCCCGATCCTGCTCGATGGTGCGCTGCTTGGCGATGATGCTGCGAATATCGTGGCCCTGGGCGACGATGTGGGTGGCCTGGCCCTGATCGTTGAGAATGACACCGTTGTACCAATGCAGGGGGATGCGCTCGCCGCTGGCGGTGAGCCATTCGTTCTCGTACTCGTTGGGCACGGCCAGCTCGGTGAGATCGCGGAACACGCCCTTGACCGCCTCGACGCGCTCCGGCGGAATCAGCCATTCCCACACCGGCTGACCGATGAGCTGCTCCTGAGTAAAGCCGGTGAGCCGTTCCACCGCCGGGTTGATGCGCACAATCCGGCCCTCGCGGTCGATGACGATGAGCACACCGCCGCTGGATTCCATCACCGCCTGATTGAAGCGCTGCTCATTGCGGAAGGCCTGCTCAGCCAGGCGGCGCTGGCTGATGTCGGCGAAGGTGACAAACACCTGGGTGGGCTTGCCGCCGTCCGCGGCGAATACCGGCTGGGCGCTGACCAGCAGCCAGCGGTACTCCCGCAACTGGGGATGAAACACCCCCATGAGCACATCATTCACCGGGCTGCCGGTCTCCAGAGCCACCACCGCCGGGTGGGTCTCCCCCGGGAAGGGGGTGCCGTCTTCGTGAATCACCTGCCAATCGGCATCGGTCGAACGGCGCTGGCGCATCTCTTCCAGGCTCAGACCGAGGATCGCACAGGCCGCCGGGTTGGCATCTATCACCTGGCCGCTGGCATCCTGATACACCGCCCCCTGGCGCATCTGCATGAACAGCTGGCGGTACTTCTCGCCGCTGGCCCTGATCGCCTGCTCGTGGGCGCGGCGCTCGCTCTGATCTTCGATACTGACGATGATGCACTGGCCGCTTTCGGTTTGAAACGGACTCAGGGCGATGCACAGGGGAAAGCGGCTGCCATCGGATTTGAGGCCAGCCAGCTCGGCCCCCTGCCCCATCACCCGGAAGGCCGGTGCCTGACTGAACTGGCCGCGACTCTGGGCATGGGCCTGGCGCATCTCCGGCGGCACCAACAGCTCCACCGACTGACCCAGCAGCTGGCCGGGGGCGTAGCCAAACAGGGCCTCGGCGCGGGGATTGGTCTGGGTGATCAGGCCGTCGCTGTCCACTACCAGCATCGCCGAGGGCGCGGAATTGAAGATCTGCCGCGCCAGCCGCTCCTTCTCCTGTAGCTCGCGGCGCATCTGCATGCGCTGCAGCTGATTGCGCACCCGCAGCTGCAGCAGATTCAAGCGCACCGGCTTGGTGACGTAATCGTCCGCGCCGAGGTTCAGGCCCTCCAGCTCGGCGCCTTCGCTGGCATCCGCGGTGACCATGATCACCGCCATGTGGGCCCAGGCGGGGTTGGTGCGTACCTGGCGCAGCACCTCTTCGCCATCCACCTCGGGCATGTTGCGATCGAGCAGAATCAGGTCCGGCAACTCACCGGTGCGCAAAAGCTCCAGCGCCTCGGCACCGCCCTCGGCAAAGAGCATCCGCACAGACTCCGGCAACACATAGCGCATCAGATTGCGCGCCGCCTCATCGTCATCAACGACGAGAATCAGCTGAGGCGTTGCATCAGATACCAGGGACATGGTCTAGGCCGATCGGTGAGGGTAGATGGAAGATAGCATTTATAGCCGTCAGCGGCCAGATGGGAGCGGTCAGCGGTAAGTCCCTGCATCCGGGCTACAACTGCTTGAGCCGTTCGCTGAGCGAAGTCGAAGCGGGCGGCGGCTGGCTTCGACTCCGCTCAGCCAGCGTTTTCTCGCTA
>JADGBD010000161.1 GCA_015231665.1 Gammaproteobacteria bacterium | reverse complement strand
GCGGGTGCTGCGCACTGAAACCGCACCCCTGGCTACCCTGGCAGTCCTGCAAATGCTCTGGGGGGATTTTCGCTAGCTCTGGCATTACTCTGAAAGTCGCGAAGCGCTCGCGACTGGCGCGCCCGGCATGCCGCTCCGCATTCGCAGAAGCGACTCGGTGACGCCCGTTTTGCTGAAGTATGCAGCCTGCTCAATCAGATCATGCAACTGACCCCGGTCGCATGAATCGCAGTGGTGGGCGGGTCATCCGGGTTTATCTGATTGTTGCAGCCGCGATGCAAATTCCTTAGGATTAGCAACTGCTTACCCAGCTCAGCGGGAGGAAAGCGGAGAATAACAAGAAACAGGCATTGTGCCGCGCGGATTTCGCGGGCGACAGGGTTTGTTAAGGCCTAATCTGGGAGGAGTGGAGTGAAGAGACGCAAGATTATTGTGGTCGGCGGAGTGGCTGGCGGTGCTTCCTGTGCAGCGCGGTTGCGCCGGCAGGATGAGTTTGCCGAGATCCTCATGTACGAGCGGGGGCCCTATGTGTCCTTTGCCAACTGCGGCCTGCCTTACTACATCGGCGGGGTGATAGAACAGGAGCGGGATCTGCTGGTTGCCGATGTCGAGCTGTTCCAGCAGCGCTTCAACATCAATGCCCTGATCAATCATCAGGTGGTGTCCATCGACCGGTCTCAGCGCTGCGTCGAGGTGCTCAACACCGCCAACGGCAACAGGCACAGCGAAAGCTACGATAGCCTGGTGCTCTCACCCGGGGCACGCCCCATCCGCCCGCCGTTGCCTGGCATCGATCTGCCGGGCATTTTCTCCCTGCGCACGGTTCCCGATAGCCGCACCATCAAGGAGTGGATCGAATCCCGTCAGGTGCGCCATGCCCTGGTGGTGGGTGGCGGTTTTATCGGCCTGGAGATGGTGGAGAACCTGCGCCATCTGGGCATAGAGGTGAGTCTGGTGGAGCGCGACAGCCAGCTGATGGCATCCCTGGATGCAGAGATGACCAGCCCGCTGCTGGAGCGCCTGCGCCAGCATGAGGTGGAGCTGATTCTGGCCGATAGCGTCAGTCGTTTCGAGCAGACCGAGCGGCTGCAGGTGCATACCGCCAAGGGTCGGCAGATCGCCACTGACATGGTGATCCTGGCGATTGGGGTGGAGCCGGAGTCGGAGCTGGCGCGGCAGGCCGGGCTGGAGCTGGGACCGCGCGGGCATATCCTGGTGGACAAGAACATGCGCACCAGCGACCGGCACATCTATGCGGTGGGTGATGTGGTGGAACTGCGCCACGCCGTCACCGGCCAGCGTACCGCGGTGCCGCTGGCGGGGCCGGCGAACCGTCAGGGGCGCATTGCCGCCGATGTAATCTGCGGCAAGGGTCGGCATTTTCGCGGGGTGCAGGGCACCTCGGTGTGCGGCTTGTTCGGCATGACCCTGGCGGCCACCGGGGTCAACGAGAAGGCTTTGCAGGCCTCGGGGCTGGACTATGGCGTGGTCTATGCCCATCCCAACCACCACGTTGGCTACTATCCCGGGGCCAAGCCGATCTTCACCAAGCTGCTGTTCGACAAGACCGATGGTCGCCTGCTGGGGGCTCAGGCTGTGGGCGAGGAAGGGGTCGAGCGGCGCATCGACGTCATTGCCATGGCCATCCAGATGGGCGGCTCGGTGTTTGATCTGGAGGAGGCCGAGCTGTGCTACGCCCCTCAGTACGGTGCCGCCAAGGACCCGGTGAACATGGTCGGCATGATCGCCGCCAACCAGATGCGTGGTGATCTGTTCATCACCCCCTGGAAGGACCTGCACAAGGACAATGCCCTGGTGCTGGACGTGCGCGATGCTGATGAGGTCAGCTGCGACCCCATCCCCGGCGAGCTGCACATTCCAGTCAACGAGCTGCGTGCGCGCCTGCACGAGCTGCCCAAGGATCGATCGATCCACGTCTGCTGTGCCGTTGGCGCCCGGGCCTACACCGCGGTGCGTCTGCTCATGCAGCATGGCTTTGACGCCAGCCTGATGTCGGGCGGTGCCAACACCTGGTTCTGCGTGCAGAACAACCTGGATCACTGATTTCTGACTGATTCCTAGCCTGGAGCCACCATGAACAAGACCTTCAAACGCAAGTCCGACTCGGTCCTCAACTTCCTTCACATCAACTATCGCCCCTTCAGCGGCCTGATGGCGCGCACCCTGTTGCGTGCCGACAGCGCCCTGCGGGTGATTCGGATGCGCAAGGGCGAGATCTTCAACCTGGTGGGCAATGACATGCCCGACTACTTCTATGTCATCCAGGGCAAGGTGCGCATCACCAAGGGCGAGCAGTTTGCCAGTATCGATGCCATCGACGACCTGGGCAGCCTGCACTTCTTCCCGCCCAATCGCCGGCCGATGGAGGTGGAGGCGCTGAGCGACAGCACCGTGGTGCAGGCCGACAGCGAGCTCATGGCCGAGCTGATCAACTGGAACGAAATGGCCCTGCAGTCGGGCCTGTTCGACAGCACCGAGACCGAGGCCTGTCTCGACAGCATTCGCAAGACCAAGGCCTTTTGCAAGCTGCCGGTGGAAGTCATGGACGAGGTGTTCCAGCGACTGGAGCGCATCGAGATCGCCCGCGGCATGGATGTGATCAAGCAGGGCGACAGGGGCGAGGCCTTTTATCTGATCATCTCCGGCACCGCCGAGGTCTGGCGGCAGGACATCTACGACGATGCGCAGAAGCTGGTGGCCACCCTGGGCACCGGCGATGCCTTTGGCGAGGAATCCCTGCTGGTGAAGGGCACCTGCAACGCCACCGTGCGCATGGTCAGCGACGGTGTGCTGTTCCGCCTCAACGAGACGGATTTCCACCAACTGGTGGCCATGCCCTTGCTCAACCACGTCAGCGCCAGCGTCGCCCACAGCATGCTGCAGAACGGCTACCGCCTGCTGGATGTGCGCTATGAAGAGGAGTATGACGATTGCCACATCCCCGGTGCCAGCCTGATCCCCCTGCCGGAGCTGCGCGGCCGCATCAAGGAGATCGACCCGGCGCAGAAATACCTGGTGATCTGCGCCGGCGGCAAGCGTGCCTCGGTGGGTGCCCTGCTGCTGCGCCAGCACCACGTCAAGGATGTGCACATCATCGAAGGCGGTATGCACGACTGGAACTTTGAAACGGCGAGTAGTTATTGATAGGCCGGCTGCCAGCTTGACGCGATTGCGGCGAGTATCGCTCTCAGCCCCAAAATGGTGCAAAACCGACATGAAATCAAGGCTGGCGGCCTGGAGCGATCTTGGGATAATATGCGTTCCCCTTTTTCACCGGGTTTGGCGCCCTGTTTGGCGCTGAGTGGCCCGGTTTCACTGGCCTAGTGTGCCGGTCGTTCAGGCCGGCATCAATAACGAGGTTGAGCGCATGAGCCACGGCTTTCCCCCAGCACAGGGGTTGTATGATCCTGTCAACGAGCATGACGCCTGTGGCGTAGGTTTTGTCGCCCACATCAAGGGCCAGAAGAGCCATCAGATCGTCCGTCAGGGCCTGACCATTCTCGAGCGCCTGGCCCATCGCGGCGCCGTGGGCGCCGACCCCAAGGCCGGTGACGGCGCCGGACTCCTGCTGCAACTGCCCGATGCCTTCCTCCGCGCGGTGGCCGATTGCAGACTGCCGGCGGAGGGCGAGTACGCCGTCGGCATGCTGTTTTTGCCGCAGGATGCCAATGACCGCGCCCAGTGCGAATCCATCGTCGCCCAGATCAGCGCCGCCGAAGGCCAGTTTCTTCTCGGCTGGCGCGATGTGCCGGTGGACAACAGCGGCCTGGGCGAGAGCGTGCTGCCGACCGAGCCGGTGATTCGCCAGGTCTTCATCGGCCGCGGTGATAACTGCAGCGACCAGCAGGAGTTCGAGCGCAAGCTGTTCGTCATCCGCAAGCGCATCGAAAACCGCATTCGTCACTCCCAGATAGCGCAGAAGGGCTACTTCTACATCCCGTCCTTCTCCTCTCGGCTGCTGGTGTACAAAGGCATGTTGCTCGCCGATCAGGTGGGCAGCTTTTATCAGGATCTGGCCGATGAGCGCATGGTCTCGGCCCTGGCGCTGGTGCATCAGCGCTTCTCCACCAACACCTTCCCGACCTGGGACCTGGCCCATCCCTTCCGCATGATTGCCCACAACGGTGAGATCAACACCCTGCGAGGCAATCTCAACTGGATGGCGGCGCGGCGGCATTTCATGGCCTCGGAGGTGCTGCGCGAGGACCTGGCCAAGGTCTGGCCGCTGATCCCCGAGGGTCAGTCCGACTCCGCCAGCCTGGACAACGCCCTGGAGCTGCTGGTGGCCGGCGGCTACGAGCTGGCCCACGCGATGATGATGCTGATTCCCGAGGCCTGGTCCGGCAACAGCCTGATGGACGAGAAGCGGCGCGCCTTCTACGAATATCACGCGGCCCTGATGGAGCCCTGGGATGGCCCGGCGGCAGTGGCCTTTACCGATGGCCGCCAGATCGGTGCAACCCTCGACCGCAACGGCCTGCGCCCGGCGCGCTACCTGATCACCGAGGATGATCTGGTGGTCATGGCCTCGGAGATGGGCGTGCTGGAGATTCCGGAGGAGAAGATCGTCAAGAAATGGCGCCTGCAGCCGGGCAAGATGCTGCTCATCGATATGCAGCAGGGGCGCATCATCGACGACGCCGAGATCAAGAACCGGCTGGCCAGCGACAAGCCCTATCGGGATTGGCTGGTGAAGACCCAGATCCATCTCGACTCGCTACCCTCCGACGTGGCGCCGATGATGCCCGATCCAGCCACCCTGCTGGATCGCCAGCAGGCCTTCGGCTATAGCCAGGAGGACATCAAGTTCCTCCTCACGCCGATGACCCTCACCGGCCAGGAGGCGATTGGCTCCATGGGCACGGATACCCCGGTGGCGGTGCTGTCCAAGCGCTCGAGGCATCTGTCCAACTACTTCAAGCAAAACTTCGCCCAGGTCACCAATCCGCCGATTGACCCCATCCGCGAAGAGCTGGTGATGTCCCTGGTGTCCCTCATCGGCCCAAGGCCCAACCTGCTGGGTCTGGGTGCGGGCGCCGAGCACATGCGCCTGGAGATCAGCCAGCCGGTGCTGACCAACGAGGACCTGGAGCGGGTGCGCAACGTCGAGGCCAGCACCCACGGCGCCTTCCGCACCAAGACCCTGGACATCACCTACGCTGCCGACAAG
>JADGBD010000160.1 GCA_015231665.1 Gammaproteobacteria bacterium | reverse complement strand
CATCGAGGTGCACCGCGCCGATCTGCTCGGCGCCAACCTCACCCAGGTCTATCGCGCCCGCCTTAGGGGCGAGCCGGTGGCGGTGGTGCTTGGGCCGGTGGTGACCGAGGGCTACAGCGGCACGATCAATCTGCTGGTGGCGGTGAACCGGGATGGCAGCCTCGCCGGGGTGCGGGTGATCTCCCACAAGGAAACCCCCGGGCTGGGGGATAAGATGGAAGAGGAAAAGTCCGACTGGGTCCTGGGGTTCAACGGCAAATCCCTGAGCCATCCCGCCGAGGCGCTGTGGAAGGTCAAGCGCGATGGCGGGGTGTTCGATCAGTTTACCGGCGCCACCATCACCCCGCGCGCGGTGGTCAAGGCGGTAAAACAGACCCTCAGCTATGTGCAGGAGCAGGGGGATCGCCTCTATCGCCCGCAACAGCACAGCCGCCCAGTCCAGAACAGCGCCAAGGAATAGCCATGAGCCAGCCTGAATACCCCCAGATCATCCGTGATGGCCTCTGGTCCAACAACCAGGCCTTGGTGGCCCTGCTCGGCCTCTGCCCCCTGCTGGCGGTGACCAACAGCGCGGTCAACGGCCTGGGCCTGGGGCTGGCCACCACCCTGGTGCTGCTGCTCTCCAACAGCACGGTATCGTTGATCCGCAATCTGGTGCGGCCGGAGGTGCGACTGCCGGTGTTCGTGCTGGTCATCGCCTCCTTTGTCACCGCCGTCGAGCTGAGCATGAGCGCCTGGTTTCATGAACTGCACAAGGTGCTGGGCATCTTCATTCCGCTGATCGTCACCAACTGCACCATCATCGGCCGCGCCGAGGCCTTTGCCTCCAAGCACAGCCTGACCAAATCCGTGGTGGACGCCCTGGCCATAGGCATAGGCTTTACCCTGGTGCTGCTGGTGCTGGGGGGGATGCGCGAGCTGGTGGGCCAGGGCACCCTGTTCGCCCAGGCCCATCTGATGTTCGGCGAGGCCGCCCGGGGCATGAGCCTCTCTCTCGGCGAGGACTTCCGCGGCATGCTCATCGCCATTCTGCCGCCGGGGGCCTTCCTCGGCCTGGGGCTGCTGATCGCCCTGAAAAACCTAATCGACACCCGTGCCCGTGAACGCAGCCGCCGGCTGCAGCCAAGCGAGCCGGCCCATGCCCAGGCCAGCCAGGCCTAGCCTACTCGGAGTCAGATCATGCCTTTTGTCAAACGCAATCCCCAGGGCGAAATCCTTTCCCTGAGCAAGGAGCGGCTCAGTGACGCGGATGAGGAGTTGAGCATCGGCGACCCGGAGCTGATGGCCTTCATGTCCAACGGCCTGTCGCCGGATAACCCCATGGGCTTTCTGCTCAAATCCGACGTGGATCTCAGCCGTGTGCTCGAGGACCTCATCGACCTGATGGTCAGCCGCGGCATGATCAACTTCACCGATCTGCCCGAGTCGGCACAGAACAAGCTGCTGGGCCGACGCAAGGCCCGCGCGGCGCTGAAGGACGACCTGCGCCGGGATTTCCTCGTCGATGATGAGCATCTGAAGCTTTGAGTTCAAAAGAACGCAGAGGACGCGAAGAAGCGCAGAGAGCGCAGAGGATTATTTTTTCCTATTGCACAACTGCTCGGACCTGGCATCCCCATATCCCAATAAAGCAACAATAAAACAACTCGTTACTCTGCGATCTCTGCGCTTCTCGACTCGGGCTTCCTGCTTCGTTCTACCTCCTGCATCGGGCCTACAGGGATGTGGGTCATGCCATACCGATGACTGGATCATCGGTGGCCCTGCAGTCGTCCGCGACCTCTGCGTCCCCTCTATCCTCCCCTTACCCATTCCACATGGGAATGTTAGAGGCTATTAATTCATTTGTTCTCCCCAGCCCCAGTGGGGAAAATCGCCGCCCCATGAGGGAAACCAACGCAGCTGCCGCCAGATCAGGCGGCCCTTCCGTTCCGGAATAAGTTTCTGCCCCTCCATAGTCTGGCCATAGTCTGGCGAGAACTTGGCGGGCTGCGCCTTCCTGTTGTCCTTAACCTAGCTAACGGAGACCCACCCATGTCCGTGGAACGCAATCGCGCTCTGAAAAAGACGCTGATCTATGCCCTGCTTAGCGGCGGCCTTTACTACCTGCTCTACCACTTCGAGGCCAGCATTCTTGAGCTGTCCAAGCAGGGCCGCTGGTACTTCATCGTGCCGCTGACCATTGCCTTTGTCTTTTCCATCGTCCACGGCAACTTTACCGGCCAGTTCTGGGAACTGTTCGGCATCCGCGCCAAGACCACCAAGAAGTAGGAGCCGAACATGGAAATCAACTTTATCGACCTAACCCTGGGCAACGTTGCCCTGCTGTTTGTCATCGGCTTTGTCGGCGGCCTGGTGAGTGGCTTTATCGGCTCCGGCGGCGCCTTTGTGCTCACCCCGGCGATGATGAACCTGGGGGTGACCGCGATCATGGCGGTGGCCTCGAACATGGCGCACAAGTTCCCCAAGGCCTTTGTCGGCGCGATGAAACGCCACAAGTTCGGCCAGGTGGACATCAAACTGGGCATAGTCCTGGGCATCTCTGCCGAGGCCGGGGTGCTCTACGGTGCCGGGGTGCAGGAGACCATTCGCGAGGTATTCGGCAAGGCCGGCTCTAACCTCTATGTCTCGACCGTGTTCGTCGTGGTGCTGGCGATTGTCGGCGGCTACGTGCTGCGCGACGCCTACAAGATGTTCCACTCCGCCAACCCGGATGAGGAAAAGACCACCAAACTGGCCAAATGGGTGCAGTCGGTCAACATCCCCGGCACCATGATGTACTTCAAGTCTATCGACGCCAAGATCTCCATTCTGTTTACCATCCCCATCGGCTTTGCCACCGGCATGCTCGCCGCCACCATCGCCGTCGGCGGCTTCATCGGCGTGCCAGCGATGATGTATGTGCTCGGCGTGCCTGGCCTGATCGCCTCGGCTACCGAGCTGGTGATTGCCTTCATCATGGGCATGGGCGGCACCATCAAGTTTGCCTGGGCCGGTTATGTGGATATCCGCCTGGCGATGATCATCCTCGCCGGCTCCCTGTTCGGCGTGCAACTGGGCGCCATAGGCACCACCTACGTCAAGCCCTATACGGTGAAGATCGTCATGGGCGTGATCATGATGCTGGCCCTGCTCAGCCGCGCCATCGTGATCCCGGTGTACCTGTCCGAGCTGGGTCAGATCCAGCCCCTGGCGGCGGATACCATGAGCTTGCTGCAGGACTGGAGCTTTGGCGTGCTGCTGTTTGCCCTGGCCGCCGGCGCCACCATTGTCTTCCGTGCCCTGATCAAGGGCATGGGTGAGCACCGCGCCAAACTGGCGGCGGAGAATGCCGAGCCCGGCACCTTCAGCACCGCCACCGAGCCGCGCCAGCTCTCGCCGGTGGGTCGTATGGAGCGGATCATGCTGGTGAGCGATGGCAGTGAGTACGCCGAATCCGCGGTGACCGAGGCGATCCGTCTGGCCAAACGTTGTCAGGCCAATCTCTATGCCTTCAGCGTGCTCGCCACGCCGGACTTTGAAAGCCCGCTGGGACAGAACCTGCACGAGCTGGACAAAAAGGCGATGGTGGACAACCTGCTCAAGGTGCGCGCCCAGGCCGAAGCGGAAGGTGTGTCCTGCGAGATCCTGCTCGGCCACGGTGAGGACCCCTACACCGAGATCATCGACCAGGCCGAGGTCAGCGCCATGGACATGATCGTCATGGGTCGGCGTGACAAGAGCGACCTGCTGCGCAGCATGATGGGCGGCACCACCGCCAAGGTCATTGGCCATACCCATAGCGATGTGCTGGTGGTGCCGCGCCACGGCAAGACCGAGGGCAAGGGCATAGTCCTGCCGGTGGACGGCTCGCGCAACAGCGAAGCGGCGGCGGCCACCGTGGTCAATCTGGCGAAGAGGTGCCCGGTGCAAGTCACCCTGGTCTCAGTAGCCATAGACCCGCGCCTGAAGGAAGACGCCCAGAGCAACGCCGATGGCATCGGCCGACTGATGACCGAGGCCGGCATTGCAGTAGCGATCGAGGTGCGCACGGGTACGCCGGATGGCGAGATCATCGCCTGCGCCCGTGAGCGCGGGGCCGATCTCATCGTCATGGGCAGCCACGGCCGCACCGGCCTGGATCGTCTGCTGGTGGGCAGCGTTTCCGAGCGGGTCATCGGCCAGGCCGAATGCCCGGTGCTGATCGTCAAGCTCTGAGTCGGATCCAAAACCCAGTAAAAGAGTTCGCAATTTCCCGCATCTGGTCTACCTTCAGAAGGGTGGCCTTCAAGGCCACCTTCTTGCCACCACAGGGGGACTGAAAATGAGCACAGGTGACATAGTGATCCACATCAATGAAGACCTCAATGATGAGAACATCCACCAACTCGAGCGGGAAATCAGCCACATCAAGGGCGTGGTCAGCGCCTGCGTCCACGAACAGGCCCGCCATCTGATGTTGGTGGATTTTGACCCTGAAACGATCAAACCCAGCCACATAGTCCATTCGTTCCGCGGTCGCGGACTGCATGCGCAGATGATTGGTCTCTAAATCGAGCCTGAAGGTCGAACCTGGCCAGGCCCGAAGCCCCCAAGGCTTCGGGCCTTTTTATTGCGACTGCAGCGCCGAGGGGGCATCATTGGACCCTCAAATTCATTCAGCCCGCGCCCCCATCCAGCGGGGAGCCCAACAGGAGAAGCCAAAATGAAGAAAACCCTAGTCAGCGCCAGCCTTTTGATCCTGTGCAGCCAGACCGCCCTGGCCACCGAGGTGGATGCCGAAGCCTACATCAAATATCGGGAAAATCTGATGACCAGCGCCAAGATCCACAGCGGCGGCATTGGCGACATCCTCAAGGGCAAGCTGCCCCTGCAGGCCAATCTGCAAGCCCATGCCCGCGCCCTGCACGAGAGCATCTCCCTGTTCGCCAGCGCCTTCCCCGAAGGCTCGGACTTCGGTGAAACCGCAGCCAAGGCCAATGTCTGGAGCGACGCCGCCGGCTTTGCCGCTGCCGCCGACAAAAGCACCGCCGCCGCTGCAGCCCTGGTCAAGGCCAGCGAAACCGGCGATCTCCAGGCCATAGGCGCGGCCATGGCCGACGTCGGCAAAAGCTGCAAGGGTTGCCACGACGAGTATCGTGCGAAGAAATAAGCCCGGCCCACCCGCATGAACAGCCAGCTCAAACCCCTGCCCACCGGCCACAGCACCCTCGCCACCCTG
>JADGBD010000159.1 GCA_015231665.1 Gammaproteobacteria bacterium | reverse complement strand
GGGGCGATCAGCAAGGCATTCAGATTCGGCGTCATCAAAATCTCCGATTGGCATTGGCTTGATGTCACTGGCTTGATATCACTGCCCGGGCCGTTAGACCCCTCGCCCCTGGGGGAAGGGGGGTAGGGGAGAGGGGGTGGGTCGTTACGGCTTTACCGAGACTCACCGCGGTAGTCTACCAGTAGTAGTAGTAGTAGTAGTAGTAGTAGTAGTAGTAGTGCAACACCCAGGCCAGATTTTTTCCGCGGCCGGGTTTGAGCAAAGCTGGCAAAGCCCATCAGACCGGTTCCGCCCATCAGATTTGCTCATCTAGGGCCAGTTCCAGGCCGGGGAAGAGGTCGATCTGCTCGCCCGGGCGCAGGTCTTCGGCCAGCCATTGGAGGATCGGCCGCCACTGCAGCAGGTCCTTGATCACCGAGCGCAGCGGCAGCTCGACCACGCCTTTGCCCTCCTGGGCGGCCTTGGGGTAGTTCTGGGTCTCGCGAATCTCGCCGATCAGGGGAAAGCGGATGCGGGCGAGAAAGCTGTCGAGTACGCTCTTGTGCAGCAGGGTGTTGGGGCGGGCGCGGTTGACCACCACCGCGGTTTTGGGGCCCTTGCCGGCATCGAAGTTGTGCCGGTAGAGCTGAAACAGATGGCGCACCAGGGCGCGCACATCGAAGGGCGAGGCGATGGTGGGCACCAGCAGCAGGTCCAGATAGGGGTGGATGTCCAGCTCGGCGCGCACCGGGAAGCCCGCCGGCAGGTCCACCAGCAGCAGGCAGCGGCTGTCGGTGCTGCTCTGGGCGTTGCGCAGGCGCTCCGCCAGGCCCTCGGGGCTGCAGGCGAGCACGCTGATCCGCGGCAGCTCGCGCGGGCGCACCGCCACCCAGTCCAGCGCCGAGGCCTGGGGGTCTACATCCAGCACCAGCACGCTGTAGCCCCAGCTGGCGAGGAAGCAGGAGAGGTTGCTCACCAGGGTGGTCTTGCCGCTGCCGCCCTTGGGGTTGGCTACTGCGATGACTTTCATCGGCGCGGGCTCAGAAGAAGGTGATTTCATTGTTATTCGCCGCGGTCTTGGCGCTGGAACCGGCGGCGGAAGGAGTGTAGGCGGCCATGCCCTGAGGCTGGATGCTGTCGATGTCGATGCTGAGGTTGAATTCCTGCAGCAGGTTGAGCAATTCGTTGACCTGGGTGGCGAGCATGGCGCTGACTTCCTGCATGTCGCGGGCGTTGAGTTCGGCCTGGCTGGTGGTGGCCTTGAGGTTGACCGCGTTGCGGTTGATGTTGGCCAGCTCCTCGGTCTGACGCAGGATGGCGGCGTCGATCTCCTGATTGAGCTGGGCGATCTGGCGCGAGGAATGGCTGACCTCGCTCAGGGGCGCGGCCAGCTCTTCCACCTCGCGCAGGGTGCTGGAGGCGTGCTCGCGGTTGTGGCTCATGGAAATCTTGGTCTTGCCGGCGTTGGCCTTGAGCTCCTCCACCTGCTTGTTGATCTCCTGGGTCAGCTGCTGGGTGCGAGCGGCAAGGTTGCGCACCTCATCGGCAACCACGGCAAAGCCGCGCCCCTGTTCGCCGGCGCGGGCGGCCTCGATGGCGGCATTCAGCGCCAGCAGATTGGTCTGCTCGGCGACGCCGCGGATCACCGCGCCGATGTCGCCGATGGATTCGGCATTGGCGGCGAACTCTTCGACCTGAGTGAGGTTCTTCGCCGATTCCTCGTCCAGGCTGCGCATCGACACCAGGGTCTTGCTCATCACCTGCTGGGCCTTTTCGGTGATGGTCATGGCCGAGGCGGCGGACTCGGTGGCCTGATTGGTGTTGCCGCGGATGGCGGTGATGTCCTGCTCCATGGAACGCATGCGCATCACCACCTCATCCACCTCCGACTCCTGACCGCTGAGGGCGCCGAGGGTTTGCAGGGCATCGCTATCCAGCTGCAGCGAGCCCTTCTTTACCTCCAGGGTGACGTTGGCGACGTTGTTCAGGGCGGTTTCGAGTTTGTCGAGCAGCTCGTTGTAATCCTGGGCAAGGATGCCAGACTCACCGGCGCAGGGGGTCAGGCGTGCGGTGAGGTTGCCATTGCCCTGCACCAGATGCTGCATGTTTTCGTGCAGGTAGTTGATCGGATTGAGCATCCAGCGGATGAGAATGGCGGCGAACAGGATCGACAGGGGGATGGCACCAAACAGCATGATCAGCAGATGGGTGTTGGCCTTGTCGGTGGCCTCGTCCATCAGCGAGAAGTGGGCTTCGATCTGCTCGCCCAGCAGGCTGGTGAGCTGGCTGGCCTGGACCGAAAGCGCCTCATTGGCGCTGGACAGACTGTTCAGCTCGGTATTGGGAGAGACTTTGAGGGCCTGGTCGAACAGGCTCAGGGTCTTGTCGAGCTGAGCATTGAACTGGGCCTCGGCGGCCTGCAGATCGCCAGCAGGCTCGGGCTGAGCCTGGCGCCAGCTGGCCAGGTCCTGGCTGAATTGGCTTTGCTGTTGGCGGATGGCCTCCAGCTGGGTGAGACCGGCGCTGGCCGGCTGGCCAGCCTTGAGATGGCTGGAGAGCTTGAGCAAGGCACCGCTGAGGTCACCAAGCTGCTGGGTCATGCGGGTGATTTCCCGCGAGGACTGCACATGCTGCTGCAGGTTCTCATTCCACCACTGACCCCAGATCACCAGGGCGATGAAGATCAGATGCGCGCCGGCGAGGCTGAGCACCAGGCGAAAGCGCAGGCTGCCCAGATCACCCAGATAATGTTTTAACCAATTCGGCATGGATTCCTCGGAAGCTTGTCTAGGCACAGGATGGCAGGGCGGGCCATTCTAGTGCCGGCTGGGGCGGCAGTCGCCCCCGGATAAATCAGGTCAATGAGTCTTATCTAGCGGCAGGCCCGGCGCAAAACTTGAACCGGAATTCAGTTAGGCTGGCAAAGGGCTTGTTTCCAATCATGTTGTTGGTCTGGGCTGGAGATGCACACAGCGCTTGGACTGATTCGCGGTCACTTGGGTTCAGCAAGCTTCAGGCCAAAAATCAGCGAAACCAATTGGCCCAGCCCTCCTCGTAATAGCGGGTGAGGATGTGATTGCTCAGGCGGTTGCTCTCCACCGGCAGCGGCGCCATGTCCGCCGGGAACTGGGTCATGGCGGCGAGCAGGTCGTTGTGCAGGAATCTCAGCCCCGCCGGCAGCTTGAGATCCTGCAACTGCAGGTGCTTGGCGCTGGCCAGGGCAAAGCCCCATTCACCAAAGGAGGGTACATAGGCGTGGTAGCCTAGCACATCCAGCCCAGACCCCTGTTGCAGGCTGGCGACAATGCTCCAGAAGGCCTGGCGGGCATACAGCGGCGAGGTGGCCTGGGTCACCAGCACCCCGCCTCGGGCCAGGCGCTTGGCGGCGAGCTTGTAGAAGCTCTCGCTGTAGAGGCGGCTGAGGCTGAGGCTGCGCGGGTCGGGCAGATCGATGAGGATGGCGTCGTAGAGGGCATCGGCCTGTTCCAGAAACTTCCAGGCATCGGCGTTGTGGACCCGTACCCGGGGGTCGCTCAGGCTGTCGCCATTGAGCTGGCGCAGCAGGGGGTTGCGACTGAACAGGCCGGTCACCGCCGGGTCCAGATCCACCAGATCGACCTGGCCGATGTCGCCCCAGCGCAGCACCTCGCGCAGGGCCAGGCCATCACCGCCGCCGAGAATCAGCAGGCGCTCGCGCCGCTCGGCCAGGGCCAGGGCCGGATGCACCAGGGATTCGTGGTAGCGGTACTCATCCAGGGAGTCAAACTGCAGGCCACCGTTGAGAAAGAAGCGGATGCGCGCACCATCCCGGGTCAGCACCAGGCGCTGGTAGGGCGAGGTCTCGGCATAGACGATCTCGTCGTCGTACAGCCGGGTCTCCATGCTCTGGGTCAGCCGCTCGGCAAGTACAAACAGCCCTGCCAGCAGGGCCATGCTCAGCAGCAGGGCACCAAGCCAGCGGCCCCAGCGGGCCAGCTGATCGCGAAACACCCAGACCGCCAGCAGCGCCACCCAGAGATTGAGCAGACCAAACAGCAGGCCGGTGCGCAGCAGACCCAGCTGGGGCGCCAGCACCAGCGGAAACAGCAGCGAGGCCACCAGGGCGCCGCCATAGTCCAGGCTGAGCACGTTGGAGAGGTTCACCCGCAGCTCGCGCATGTGCTCCAGCAGGCGGATCACCAGCGGAATCTCCATGCCGGTGAGGGTGCCCAGGGCAGTGATGATCAACAGCAGGAAGGGGCGGTAGTTGTCCAGCTGGGCAAAGGCGAAGAACAGGATCAGCGGCGCCAGCCCGCCGAGCAGGCCTATGCCGAACTGGATACCAACAAACCAGCGCGCCAGTTCCAGCTGGGCATGGCGCGACAGCCAGGAGCCCAGGCCCATGGCGGTCATGAACAGGCCGATGACCAGGGAGAACTCGAACACCGAGTCCCCCATCAGATAGCTTGAGAGGGTGCCGATCAGCAGTTCATAGACCAGACCGCAGATCGCCACCACGAAGGTGGCGAACAGCAGGGTCAGGTGCTGCAGGCGCAGGCGCGGGTCGGTCACCCGATCACGGAAGCGAGGATGATGGCGATACCGATGAAATAGCCGGCGATGATCACGCCCAGGCTGATGTTGTGGTCCTCAACGATCTCGTCGCGGATGGAAAATTTGGTCAGCTTCTCCAGCACCCAATAGCTGAACAGAAACAGCACCAGCCCCAGCAGGGAATAGAACAGGGTGGAAACCACCTGCGCCAGTTTGATATCGGAAAAGAGTTCCATGGATCTGCCCTCGTGGGTTGGGATGGTTAGAGCTACCAGCCGCCAGTCGACGACTGGGGCAACAGGTTATGCGCGGCTTTGGAAGCATAGCCTAGCAATCCCCACCAGGAGAGGCCAGTCTGTGTCTGATCAGATTTTTCTGCAGCACCCCATTTCAGCCCATGCCCGGCTCGGCTATAGTCTGGCGCAACCGCTGCAGCAGTTTCCGGCTCTGGCCAAATCGGGCTACTGCATCCGGCCATCAGCGCCTGTCCCCTCAGTCTAGCGAGCCATGAAAAACATCAAGAAGCACCTCAAGGTTCTGGCTGAAGTCCTCATCTTCGGCACAGTGCTCAGCTTATTTCTCTGGTTGATCCTGTACTTTTTTGAAGCGACCTATGAGGCCTACTTTGTGCCCATACCCTAGAATCCTGGCGGTTCAGTCAATGCTCCAGGGTCACCGGCGAGACAAAGCCCTTGGGCTTGACCGTGAGCGCGCCGC
>JADGBD010000158.1 GCA_015231665.1 Gammaproteobacteria bacterium | reverse complement strand
CGCGCTCAATCAAGTCATTGCCCAGTGCAGGCTGATCCGTCTTGAGTATCCGCCCCGCGAAAGCGTTATCGACCCAAGGGATATGGTAGCGTAAATCTCGGAACGAAATGCCGTAAATTCCGGAAGCAAGTCTCGTAAATCTCGGAATTTGAGTGCTGAAAATCGGCCAAATTCCACCACCGAGATCATCACCAGCGGGCGGGGCCACCCGCGCTCCCGGGCTGGCGCTGCCCTTACCAGGACGGAGTTTCGACTGCTGCGGTCGGGGGTGGCGGAGTTATCCAGGCGCCGCTGGCGGCGAATACCACCGCCAGGGCGAAGATCAGGCCGAAGAGGAAGCGCGGCCAGCCGCCTCCTTGGGCGGAGTCCTGCGGATTGCCGGGCTTTTTGCCATGGAGCATGGGTGCCAGCAGGTTGTGCTTTTTTATCCGCACATAGAAGGCTATGGCCAGCAGGTGCAGGCCAATCAAGGCCAGCAAAACATTAGACGCTCTGTGGTGCAGGCCGGTGAGGCTGTTGCTCAGTTCCTTGCTGACCAGGGCGTAAAGCGGGCCGTTGAAGGCGATATCGTCATTGCTAGCCAGGCCGCTGATGGCCTGAAATCCCAGCAAGCCGAGCAAAGCGAATACCGAGAGGGCACCGAGGGGGTTGTGCCCCTGGCCCTGCCAACGCCCTTGCAGGTAAGCCTTGAGCCGCACCGGGCTGGGGAAGAATTGGCCAAAGCGGGCGTAGGTGGAGCCAAACAGCCCCCAAAACAGGCGAAAGGCCAGCAGGCCGAGGATGAACAGGCCAATCCGGCCGTGCCAGTCCATCAGGTTGCCGCCCAGTTGGCCGGTAACAAAGGCAGCGACCACAGCGACCACCAAGGCCCAGTGGAAGATTCGCGTGGGCAGGTCCCACAACAACATTACCTTGGTTTGGGGCATCCAGGGGCCTCGGTTAAAAATCTCGTCTGCCCCCTACCCTTCGACAGTTATTCTAGACGCTGTCGAGGGGCTGGGAAGCAGGGCCAAGTGACTTCAGTCCTTTACCCGGTAGTCATCATGACAGCCCTTACAGGTGCCGCCGAGCTTGCCGAACTGCTGCTTGATTGCCGCCAGATCGCCGCTGGCTGCCACCTTGGCCATGGCGTTGGCCTCTTCGTTGAAGGCCTTGGCCACCTTGCCGACGCCCTCGCGGTCGCTGAACAGCTCTGGGCGCACCCGGGTCTTGGCCCAACCGGTGCCTTGATCCGTGCCCGGCAGGTAGAGCGCGCCCATACCGGAATTGGCAATGGCCTGGATGGCATTGGCCGCCTTGACGACCTCGTCCTGCTTGAACTCGCCCTCGATATTGGCCTTGATCCGCGTCATGTTCCAGGCCATGAAGGCATAGCCGGATTGACGCCATTTGATTGCATCTTCCGGGCTGACCTCAGCAGAAGCGGTGCCCGCCAGGCCGAGGGAAAGGATTAACACAGCAATTTTGCTTTTCATCATGAGATTAACTCCTAAGGGTTGGGATTTGCGCTGACAGGAGCCAGCATAACGGCTTGTGCTTGCGGAATATACAGGCAGTTTGACAATAGACTTGTGCACGGATGGAACATTCGACAGGCCATTAGATAGGGTTGGCGCCCTCGAGTTTCAACCTCGCCAGCCTGGGCAAGCAGCGCGCAATTGCGATCCCTCTCGATTTGGCTTAGCCTCTCACCCCTTCTGCCAGCCACCATCTCCACTTCATGCACAGCCAGCCCATGCCCAGCCAGCCAGCTCATTCAAAAGTCCCGACCCTCCTCGCCCCGCCCCTGCCGCAGCAAGTCGGTGAGCGCCTGCAGTGGGGCGGTCTGCCCGGTGCCTCTGCCGCCCTGGCGCTGGCGGAGCTGGTGCAGGCCTACTCGGGTCCGGTGCTCATCGCCGCGGCGGATATGCAGAGCGCCGCCGAGTTGCAGCTGGGGCTGGAGTTCTTTCTGGGTAATGACGGTCCTGAAGTGCTGGCCTTCCCGGACTGGGAGACTCTGGCCTACGATGTGTTCTCGCCCCTGCCGGAGATCATCTCCCAGCGCCTGAGCCTGCTTGCTCGCCTGCCGAGCCTGGAGCACGGCGCCCTGATCGTGCCGGTGAGCACCCTGATGCAGCGCCTGTGCCCGCCGAGCTTTCTCCACGGCCGCGTGTTTGATCTCAAGGTCGGCGACCGCCTGGAGCTGGAGCAGGTGCGCCGCCAGCTGACCCATGCTGGCTATAGCAGCGTGCCCCAGGTGGTGGCCCACGGCGAGTTTGCCGTGCGCGGCTCGTTGTTTGACCTCTTCCCCATGGGCGCGGCGCAGCCCTACCGCATCGACCTGTTCGATGACGAGATCGACAGCATCCGCCTGTTCGACCCGGACAGCCAGCGCTCCGGCGCCAAGACCGAGCAGATTCGCTTGTTCCCGGCGCGCGAGTTCCCCACCGACCCGGACAGCCTGTCCGCCTTCCGTCAGGCCTGGCGCGCCCAGATCAACGGCGACCCCCTGGCCAGCCCCATCTATCAAGGGATCAGCGAGGGCCTGCTGCCCGGCGGCATCGAGAACTATCTGCCGCTGTTCTTCGATCCGCTGGTGAGCCTGTTCGATTATTTGAGCGAGAATCTTGTCTGCGTCAGCTTCGCCAACAGCCGCCAGCTGGCAGAGCAGTTCCAGCAGGAGCTGGCCCTGCGTTACGAGCAGCTGCGCCATGACATCCAGCGGCCGCTGCTGCCGCCGGAGCGGCTCTATCTGAGCCCGGATGAGCTGGTCAGCCAGCTTAAGCGCCGCAGCCTGGTGGAGATAGACCCCAAGGCCATCGAAGCACCGCGCAAGGGCTTCAAGGCGGCGCAGAATCTCAACATCCGCCCCCTGCCGCCGCTAGGCTTCAACGCCCGCGCTGCGCGCCCGGCCGGGCTGCTGCAGGATTTTCTGGCTAATGATCCCGGCCGCGTGCTGTTTCTCGCCGAAAGCCCAGGCCGGCGCGAGCAACTGCTGGCAAGCCTGCGGGATTTCGCCATCAACCCCCACAGCTACAGCAGCTGGGCCGAGTTCAGTACCGATAGCCGCCCGCTGGGCATCTGCGTGGCGCCGCTGGAGCAAGGCTTCAGGCTGGAACAGCCGAGCCTGAGCCTGATCACCGAATCCCAGCTGCTCGGCCAGCGAGTGCGGCAAAATCGGCGCAAGCGCAAGAGTGACAGCGACCCCGAGCTGGTGGTGCGCAACCTCACCGAGCTGAACATCGGCGCGCCGGTGGTGCACGAGGAGCACGGCGTCGGCCGCTATCTCGGCCTGCAGACCCTCAACGTCGGCGGCCAGACCAGCGAATTTCTCACCCTGGAATATGCCAAGGGCGACAAGCTCTATGTGCCGGTCTCGGCGCTGAACCTGATCAGCCGCTACACCGGCGTCTCGCCGGACAACGCGCCGCTGCACAAGCTTGGCAGCGGCCAGTGGGACAAGGCGCGGCGCAAGGCGATGGAGAAGGCCCGGGATGTGGCCGCCGAACTGCTCGACATCTACGCCCGCCGCGAGGCCCATCAGGGTCACGCATTCACCCCGCCCGGCGCCGAGTATGCTGCCTTTGCCGCCGCCTTCGAGTTCGAGGAAACACCCGACCAGCAATCCGCCATCGACGCGGTGATCGCCGACATGACCGCGCCCCAGCCCATGGACCGGGTGGTCTGCGGCGATGTCGGCTTCGGCAAGACCGAGGTGGCCATGCGTGCCGCCTTCATGGCCGCCCAGGGCGGGCGTCAGGTGGCCATACTCGCCCCCACCACCCTGCTGGTGCAGCAGCATTTCGATAACCTCTCCGACCGCTTTGCCGACTGGCCGATGCGCATCGAGAACCTGTCGCGCTTTCGCAGCGCCAAGGAGCAAAAGGTAGCGCTGGCCGGGCTGGCCGATGGCACCGTGGATATAGTCGTCGGCACCCATAAGCTGCTCAACAGCGAGATCAAATTCAAGCAGCTGGGGCTGGTGATCATCGACGAGGAACACCGCTTTGGCGTGCGCCACAAGGAGCGGCTCAAGTCCCTGCGCAGCAATGTGGACATGCTCACCCTCACCGCCACGCCGATCCCGCGCACCCTCAACATGGCCATGTCCGGCCTGCGCGATCTGTCCATCATCGCCACCCCGCCGGCGGCACGCCACCCGATCAAGACCTTCGTCAGCGAGTGGAACGACGGCCTGATCCGCGAGGCCTGCCAGCGCGAACTCAAACGCGGCGGTCAGATCTACTTCCTGCACAACGAGGTCGAAAGCATCGCCCGCATGGCCGAGCGCCTGAGCGAGCTGGTGCCCGGCGCGCATATCGCCTTCGCCCACGGACAGATGCGCGAGAGCGAGCTGGAACAGATCATGCGCGACTTCTACCACCAGCGCTTCAACCTGCTGGTGAGCACCACCATCATCGAAAGCGGCATCGACGTACCCAGCGCCAACACCATCATCATCCACCGCGCCGACAAGCTCGGCCTGGCCCAGCTGCACCAGCTGCGCGGGCGGGTTGGCCGCTCCCACCACCGTGCCTACGCCTATCTGCTCACCCCGCCGCCGAAGACCCTCACCGAGGATGCGCGCAAGCGTCTGGAGGCGATCGAATCTCTCGAAGAACTGGGCGCCGGCTTCACCCTGGCCACCCACGATCTGGAGATTCGCGGTGCCGGGGAACTGCTCGGCGACGACCAGAGCGGCCAGATTCAGGAAATCGGTTTCAGCCTCTACACCGACCTGCTGGAGCGGGCGGTGCGCGCGCTCAAGTCCGGCCAGCAGCCGGAACTGGCGATGAGCCTGGAGCCCGCCACCGAGGTCGATCTGGGCCTGCCCGCCCTGCTGCCGGCGGACTATCTGCCGGATGTGCACATGCGTCTGGTGCAGTACAAGCGCATCGCCGGAGCCAAGGATGAGGCGGCGCTAAAGGAGCTGCAGGTGGAAATGATCGACCGCTTCGGCCTGCTGCCAGAGCCGGCCAAGACCCTGTTCGCCGTCACCCGCCTGCGCCTGCGCGCCGAGGCACTGGGCCTGAAGAAACTCGAGGCCAGCGCCAAGGGCGGGCGTATACTCTTTACTCCAAAGCCCCAAATCGACCCGGCCAAGCTGATCCAGCTGATCCAGACCCGGCCGCAGGAATACAAGCTCGACGGCCCGGACAAGCTGCGATTTTTTCTCGACCTGGAAGACCCGGAAAGCCGCGCCGAGCGGGTCAACGCCGTGCTGGATCGGTTGATCTAAGGCTCGCCCCACCTCAGAAACATGAAACATCTCTTGGCCACTCCGGGA
>JADGBD010000157.1 GCA_015231665.1 Gammaproteobacteria bacterium | reverse complement strand
ACGCCAAAGCCGATCAGGCCCCGGAACTGCGCCAGGTCCCGCAGATGCTGGCGGCCGGGTGGGGTGGAACGGGGTCGATTGCACCGCCGCCGATGCCAGATGCGGTCATGATCTGCGAATCTGCGGGCCCCTTCGACTCGGGTCCCAAGTTCAGCAGGCCCCAACTGAAAAAACGCGCATGCCTGTCACCGGTCAGCGATGCCGACATGGAGTATCTGGATATACCCGCCTTCCTGATGCGACAGGCAGATGATGGTGATAAGGTCAGTTCGTCGGATTCTCGGCCCCAGAAGTCAAGCGGTCGGACCAGGGTGCGATTCCTGGACAGTCTGGCACGGGCCGGATCCAAGAAGAGCAACCATAAGCAACGCGATACCCGCTCCATCGACCAATTACCCGGTCTGCCGTTCTCGGTCCTCGACGAACTCAAGGCCCAGGGCATCAGCGTGATACAGGACCTGTTGGAGCGAAGCGAGCATGACCTGTTGGCATTGGGGCTTGATCCCGAGGACACGGCGCTGATCGTTGCCGTACTGGCCCAGATGCAACTCCATCTCCGGTCAGGCTGAGCAGGGGGCAATCAGGATGGGATCTGAAAGGTCAGCGTTGACCGGGTGCTGGTCTGTGGTGGGATAATGATCGAATGAACAGCTTTGCTACCCACGTAGGGGATGTCCTCGCCTGGACCGTCGCGGCGCAAACCGATCCGCCCGATGACTTCATCCACCAGCATGGAATATCCATTCGCCGTTTCTTTCGATTACCTCATGGTGCCCTACCAGACGGCGATCATCCGCAAACTCTTGCTATAGTGGACCCAGTAGGACTTGAACCTACGACCAAGCGATCTATGAGTTCTGTAGGCGCTTGCACAGTACCGCTTATCCCCCGATGGACGCACCCAAAGTTAGCCGGATGTGTGCGATTATGGACCCCACCTGCACCGTGGTGTCCGTGTTCACCTACCTACCCTGCGAAAACCAGCAGTAGGGAGTAAGGGGCGAACGCGATTTTTGCCCGGCTAGAACCCAGTAGAATCTATCCGGTTAATAATACCCCTCGCCCTCAGCCGCCACCGTATTGATTGGTTGTATATGAAAAACAGACTGCTCTTTGTTGCGCTTTTTATCGCGCTCTATCTCTACAGCTCCTGGAACTTGACCGGCATCAGCACGCTGTTCAAAGACCCCGAAGGCAAGACCAACTGGCAGCACCTGGCCAACTGGAGCAGTGCCACCCTGATCATCCTGCTCTCGATAGTGACGGTGTACCTGTTCCTGGCCAGGCGCCGAGCCCATAAGGCCAACCGGGAACTGACCGCCATTCGCAACGAACTGGAGCAGCGGGTGCAGGAACGTACCGCATCGCTCGATCTTTCCAATCAGCACCTCAAGCAAAGCAACCTGTTATTGGAAGATGAGATCGCGCGTCACCTGGTCACCGCGGACCAGCTGCGCGCATCGGAGTCCTATATCCGCGATATTTTGAACTCGATGCCGTTGATTCTGGTGGGACTCGATAAAGATGGTCTGATCACGCAATGGAACAAACGCGCCGCCGAGGTATCCGGCATCCCCGCCAAGCGGGCCTTGGGTAAGACCCTGTGGGAAGCCTATCCCAAAACCACCGTGCTGCCGGAACATATCCAGAAATCGATCGAGTCCCAACAAACCATCCATCTGAAGCAGAGCTACAGCGATCTCTATCACTTCGACGTGACCATCTATCCGCTACAGAACCAGGACGACGCAGGGGTCGTCATTCTGGTGGAAGACGTGACCAAGCAGGTCGCGGCGGAAAATATGCTGATCCATAACGACAAGATGTCCTTTATGGGCGAGTTAGCCTCCACCATGGCGCACGATATCAACCTGCCCCTGCGGGCGATGATGATGGATATGGAGCGCTTTCGCAGCATCCTAGCGGAGAACAATTCCGATTGTAATGGCGGACAAGCGCAGGCGGGACGGCTGAATACGATCCTATGTGAGATGCTGACCAAGGGCGACCAGGTGTCCAGCATTATCGGCAACCTGCTGGCCATCGCACGTGGCCGCAGCGGCAAAAAGCAGATAACCAGCGTAGCAGACGTCATGGACAACTCTATCCAGCTGGCCAGCGAAGTGATTGCCGCCTCCGAAGGCCTGCAGTTCAGCGAGATAACCATCGAACGCAACTACGACAAGAACCTGCCGCTGGTCTCCTGCTATGCAACCGAACTACAGCTGGTCTTTATCAGCCTCTTCCGCCACGCCTGCTATTCCCTCAAGCAGCGGGCCAACCATGAAAGCTTCCAGCCCACCCTCAAAATCCGCTTAGCGGAAAACTACGGCAACCTCTGGATCAAAATCCAGCACAACGGCCAGGGCCTGACCAGCGAAGAGCAGATGTATATTTTCGAGCCCTTCTTCACCAACAACCCACCCGCGGTGGAGTTCGACGCCGGGCAGCGTCTGTCTTTTTCGCACTACATTATCGTCGAGCAGCATCGCGGCCAGATGGCGGTGACCTCAGACGTCAGCTTGGGCTCCACCTTCCATATCCAGTTGCCTCTGGAGACGGCTGCCTAAGGGGCGGAGCTGAGACAGAGTGCACCCAAAGTCCAATTTATCTGGAAAGAAGTGGAACTACGCAAAGTGATTGGGATTTTTGTCTGCCTCAGCAACCCACCAACACTTTAGGCGAGCGGCTGGCCCCGAGTGGGCTTTTTCATGGGTCTCGGGCAAGGGATTCATCGACTGGCTACCAGGTGTTGCTTGAGAAAGTCCAGCAGCAGGCGCACCTTAGTCGGCACGAAATGCCGGCTTGGGTAGAGCGCGAACAGGGTCAGCGGTGAACGTTCGTGCTCGGCCAGCAGGCGCACCAGGCGACCCTCGGCCAGGGCCGGGGCAACGATGAATTCTGGCAACAGGGTGATGCCGAGGCCCTGGATGGCCGCCTCGCACAGGGCATCGCCATTGTTGCTGCAGAACACCCCACGAATCGACAGGGTCTGTTCCCCCTCAGGGGTGGCGAAGGTCCACTCTTCGTGCTCGCGAATCAGGTTGTAGTGCAGACAGTCGTGCCCGAGCAGGTCCGTTGGCGTGGTGGGTGTGCCTCGCCGGTCCAGGTAGTCCGGTGATGCGCACAGGTGGCGGGGAATCGGCAGCAGCGGCCGGGCAACATGGGAGCCGTCCATCGGGTAGCTGATGCGCAGGGCCAGATCCACCCCGCTGTCCACCAGATCGGTCTCGTTGTCCTCCAACAGCAGACTTAGCCGCAGACGCGGGTGACTGCGGGCAAAGGCCGCCACCAGGGGCGCCAGTACGCGCTGGCCGTAGGACATGGGCGCGGCGATGCGCAGCTCGCCTGCCACTTCGCCGGCGTGCTGGCGCGCCCGTTCCTCTGCCCCCTGCAGATCATCCAGAATGCGCCGCACCGAGCTATAGAAGGCCTCCCCGGCCTCGGTCAACTGCACCTTGCGGGTGGTGCGTTGCAGCAGACGCACACCGAGCCGCTGCTCCAGCGCCTTGACCCGGCGACTGATCGCCGCGGCGGTGGTATCGAGCCGTAGCGCCGCAGCGGAAAAGCCCTGCTCCTCCACCACCCGAACAAATGCCTGCAGATCGTCCACCCACACCTCCTCTGACTGACAAGGAACCCAGGGCGCCAAGGGTTTCACGACCTTGTGATCCCTGCGCGACTGCCCCATCCCTGCGTCCTTGATTGTTACGCATAGGGTAACAGTCTATTGCCACAGTCGCGCTTTTTAATTCCCAATGCTTTTACTAGGCTACTTCCATCGCAACAGGCAATGAGGAGCCATCACCATGATCCAGATTCGACCTGCCCAAGACAGAGGCCACGCCAACTTCGGTTGGCTTGACAGCCACCACAGCTTCTCCTTCGGCCGTTACTACGACCCGCGCCACATGGGCGTTTCCAACCTGCGCGTGATCAACGATGACACCGTGCTGGGCCGCGCCGGCTTCGACACCCACGGCCACAGCGACATGGAGATCGTCAGCTACGTGCTGGAGGGCGCCTTGGTCCACCGCGACAGCATGGGCCACGGTACCCTGATCAAGCCCGGCGAAGTACAGCGCATGAGCGCCGGCACCGGCGTCGAGCACAGCGAGTTCAACTACTCGGAAAGCGAGCCGGTGCACTTCCTGCAAATCTGGCTGCGGCCCAACCAACTCGGCGTCGAGCCCAGCTACGAACAGAAGCAGTTCCCCTACACCGAGCGCCAGGGTCGGCTGCAGCTGATCGTCTCGCCCGATGGCCGGGATGGCTCGCTGCGCTCCAACCAGGATGCCCTGCTCTACTCCGGCGTGTTTGCCTCGGGGCAGACGGCCAGCCACCAACTGGCGGGGGATCGGCCGGGCTATGTCCATCTGGCCCGGGGAGAAGCGATGCTCAACGGCCAGCCCCTGCAGGCAGGTGATGGCGCCCGAATCGATGCCGGTGCCCGCATCGAACTGCAGGGCAGCGACGATGCCGAGGTGTTGCTGTTCGACCTGCCGCCCGAGCAATGACCCCAACCTTCAATCCCACTGGAGACTACCGGAAAGATTAAAAGGGTCAGGTTTGGATTAATCTCCAACCCAACCCCAATCTCCACAAGAGGTAACCCCCTCAAACCCTGCTTCCCACAAGGAGGCGGGGTTTTTTATGCCTGCGATTCGTATCCAGTTTATGGCGCCGTATCGCCAGCGCCGACTTTGTACAGGGCTTGACTTTGACTATCCGTTAGCAATTAGCTAACCTGTGCGCAATGTACCAGATCGAATACAGCAAACAGTCCATTCGCACACTCAGGCGCATGCCACTAAATATGGCGTTGCTGATTCGCAGCAAGATCGAGGCGGTGGCGCAAGACCCATTTGGCGCGCAGGGCGTCAAAAAGCTGGTTGGCCGAGACGGATACCGGCTGCGGGTTGGCGACTGGCGGGTGCTGTATCTTCTGGATGGACAACGGCTGCGGGTGCTGGTTACGGAAATCGGACCAAAAGGAGGTATCTATCTAATGAATATCCAAACCATCAACCGCGACGGCAAACCGGAATACGTGGTGCTACCCTGGGCCGATTACCAGGCCCTGCTTGAAGCGGCGGAAGATGCGATCGATGGCGCTTTGCTTGATGCATTCAGGAAAAAACTGGCTTCTGGCGAGGATGAAACGGTTCCTGCGGCTGTGGTAGATGCACTGCTGGCCGGTATCCACCCGGTCAAGGTTTGGCGCGAATATCGCGGGCTGACGCAGGATGTATTGGCAGCCCAAGCCGGCATCAGCAAGGCATACCTGTGCCA
>JADGBD010000156.1:2413-5299 GCA_015231665.1 Gammaproteobacteria bacterium | reverse complement strand
CCGACCTCGTTGCTGGCCTTGATCACCAGCGCCCAGTGCGCTGCGCCCTGCGGCGGGCTGCCGTGCTGCTGCAGATGGCGCTCCAGGTGTTTGTGCAGGTTTTCTACCAGGACGATGGCGGCATCCACCATGGCGCCGATGGCGATGGCAATGCCGCCCAGGGACATGATGTTGGCGTTGATGCCCTGCTGCTGCATGACGATGAAGCTGATCAGCACCCCCAGCGGCAGGCTGATCACCGCCACCAGCGCCGAGCGCAGGTGGAACAGAAACAGCAGGCAGACCAGGGCGACGACCACCAGTTCCTCGATCAGCTTCTCCTGCAGGTTATCCACTGCGCGCTGGATCAGGCCGGAGCGGTCGTAAGTCTCGACGATCTCCACCCCCGGCGGCAGGCCCTGCTTGAGGGTCTCCAGCTTGTCCTTGACCCGTTGGATGGTGGCCAGGGCGTTCTCGCCAAAGCGCATGACGACGATGCCGCCGGTGATTTCACCCTGGCCGTCCAGGTCCGCCACCACCCGGCGCATCTCCGGGCCGAGCTGAATCCGGGCGATGTCGCGCAGCAGCAGGGGCGTGCCCTGCTCGCTGACCTCGATGGGGATCTGCTCCAGGTCGGCAAGACTCTGGATGAAGCCACGGCTGCGCACCATGTATTCGGCCTCGGCCAGCTCGATCACCGAGCCGCCGATCTCCCGGTTGCTGCGCTGGATGGCGCTCTGCACCCGACTCAGGGGGATGCCGTAGGCGCGCAATTTTTCCGGATCGACCACCACCTGGTACTGGCGCACCATGCCGCCCACCGTTGCCACCTCGGAAACGCCGGGCACCGTCTGCAGCTCGAACTTGAGGAACCAATCCTGCAGGCTGCGCAGCTGCGCCAGATCGTGCTGGCCGGTGCGGTCCACCAGGGCGTAGCTATACACCCAACCGACGCCGGTGGCGTCCGGCCCCAGCTGCGGCTGCACCCCAGCGGGCAGCTTGGCGGCGGCCTGATTGAGATACTCCAGCACCCGCGCCCGCGCCCAATAAAGATCAGTCCCGTCCTCGAAGATGACATAGACATAGGAGTCACCGAAGAAGGAATAGCCGCGCACCACCTGGGCACCGGGCACCGACAGCAGGCTGCTGGTGATGGGGTAAGTGACCTGATCCTCCACCACCTGCGGCGACTGGCCGGGGAAGGCGGTGCGCACTATGACCTGCACATCGGACAGGTCGGGGATGGCATCCAGCGGCGTGTTCTGCAGCGAAACCCAGCCCCAGCCACTGAGCACCAGGGTGGCCAGCAATACCAATATACGGTTGTGTACTGACCAGGCGATTAGACGTTCCAGCATGGGTCAATTCTCCTGGCTCGTTAAAATGATTGGATAGATAAATGGGATCGCAAAGGGCGCAAAGAAAACGCAAAGGACGCAAAGCCATTTTCTGATTGCTGGTTGTCCATGCGCGCCAGTACAACGGCCCTTGCTGCTGGAGCGTCAAGAGCGGCCTTTCTACGCCAAGCGTAGGGATGCTCATCAATCACAGATCTTTGCGACCTTTGCGCCCCTTTGCGTGCTTTGCGATCCATTTGAGTCGCTGCTTTGCGTTCCACGCGTCCCATCTCAATGACTGCCATGATGGCTTGGCGGCTCGCCGCCGAGGCGGCTGAAGCTGGCCTGCAGGTTGGATTCCGAGTCGATGAGGAACTGGCCTGAGGTGACCACGCGATCGCCCTCGCTCAGGCCCTGCAGAATCTCCACCTGGCCCTTGCTGGTCATGCCGGTGACCACGTCCACCGGCTGAAAGCGACCGTCTTCCAGTTGCTTGACCACGCTGGTGCGCTGGCCGGTGCTGATGATCGCCTCTGCCGGCACCACAAGAACCTCGTGCTTGGGGCCGCCGTAGATCACCACCTCGGCGAACATATTGGCCTTGAGCAGGCCCTCGGGGTTGTCGAAGCGCAGGCGTACCCGCAGGCTGCGGGTCTTGGGGTCCAGCTCGGGGTAGAGGTAGTCCACCTGGCCCTGCCAGGTGCGGCCGGGGTAGGCGGGTACGCGCATCTCGGCGCTCAGATCAGATTTGAGCCAATCGATCTGGTGCTCAAAGATATCCACCAGAACCCAGACGCTGGACAGATCAACCAGGCTGATCATCTCCATGGCCGGCTGCACATACATGCCCTCGCGCACCCCCAGGCTAGCGACCACACCCGCCTGGGGGGCATGGATCGGCACCCGGTTGAGACGGTTTGTATCTTGTCCCATGGCGGTGATGCTGGCCTCATCCACGCCGAGCAGACGTAGGCGGTTGCGGGCTTTTTCCAGGCGTTCGGCAGGGATGTTGGGCCCCAAAGCCACGCGAAAATCCACTTCGGCGGAGAGGATTTCCGGCGAGTAGAGTTCCGCCAGTAGCTGCCCCTTCTCCACCGGATCACCCTCGCTGCGCAGGTGCAGGCGCTCCAGCCAGCCGCTGACGCGGGGGTGCAGGTGGCTGATGCGGCCCTGATCGTACTCCACCCGGCCGACGGCCTCGATACGTTTCCACAGGCGGTCACGCTGCACCTCGGCAGTGCGCAGGCCCATGTTCTGTGCCACCGCGCTGCCGATGGTAACGGCCGGGTATTTGTCCTGCTGCTGTTCCTGATCGGGCTGCTTGGCCACCAGGTCCATGCCGCAGATAGGGCAGTTGCCCGGCGCATCGCGGACGATCTGCGGGTGCATGGGGCAGACGTATTTGGGGTCCAGATGTTTGCGCGCATGCTCTTCGGTGGAATCCAGCGCCGCACTGAGCTTGGATTCAGAAGGCGCAGGACCGCCATCGCCGCAGGCGACCAGCAGCAGGGGCAGTATGAGCAGGACTATACGAATAGGCATCTTCATAAAGAGTTGTCCGGTTGTGTCA
>JADGBD010000156.1:0-2346 GCA_015231665.1 Gammaproteobacteria bacterium | reverse complement strand
GCGGAGTTTGTGTTGAGCTGCCTAAGTGGCATCCTTGTTTCGCAGATGCTTTTTCAACTCTGCGATCTCCGCGCTTCTTGGCGGTCTCTGCGTCCTTCTTTTGGCGGACCGAAGAAGTCAAAAACCTAGGCGATGGGCGGGCGGTAGAGGGGGCTTTGGCTTGGGGTCGGGGGTGCAGGGATTTGTAGGTTGAGGGGGCTGATGACAGGAATTGGGCCGTTCTGGGCCAGAGAGATGCTCGCTGGCAGGCTGGGGCTGAGGGCGCTCTGGCAGCAGTCGCAATCCAGGGCCATGCCGGAGCTGTCGCAGTGTGGGCAGGTAGAAGTTTCGGGGGTTGATGTCTGCGAGTGGCAGGGAGTGAGCGTTTGCTCAGTTTCAGAAGTTACAGCGGGGCAGTGGGGCATGGCCCAGAGTTGCGCCAAGGGAGTCAGCAACAACCACAGGGCCAGGCCCAAGGCCAGGCGGCCTTGCCAGCCTTTGATCTGCCGGGAGCTCAAGGGCGCTCCCGGCAGATCAGGTCAGCCAAGGTTACTTTGCGCCGCCGCACTTGGCTGCGCCACATTTCATTGCCGGTTCGGCCTTTTCACCGCCGCACTTGGCGGCTTCGGCTGGGGCTTTGTCGGCACCACCGCACTTGGCGGCTTCAGCTGGGGCCTTTTCCCCACCGCACTTGGCGGCTTCCGCTGGGGCCTTTTCGCCACCGCACTTGGCAGCTTCAGCGGGTGCCTTGTCAGCGCCGCCACACTTGCCGCCGTGGTTATCGGCGATCTGCGGCAGGTTGCCCAGGTCCTTCAGGGCAAAGGGGTTTTCCGCTGCCATGGCGGGCAGGGCAAAGAACAGGGCGGAAGCCAGAGTAAGGGTCTTCAACATGGATATTTCTCCGAAAAGTGAAGTGAGCCGGTCAATTTCTCTCGAGCGCCATTATAGATAGACCCGAGGGCGCCAGGTAAACCCTTTTTTTTGCGGTTGATCTGGATTAAGGTGGCGGCAACTCACAAACCTCTGCAAATCCGCACGCCTATCGGCTGCCAAGCCATAGCACAGCCAGATCATCCATGCCCCAGCTCGACTTGCCCATCAATCAGATATTGCCCCAGCTTCAGAGCTGCCTGGCCCAGCATACCCGTGCGGTGCTCAGTGCGCCCACCGGCTCGGGCAAGACCACCCTGGTGCCCCTGGCGTTGCTGCATCAGCCCTGGCTGGCGGGGCGTTCCATTCTCATGCTGGAGCCGCGCCGGTTGGCGGCGCGCTTGGCGGCGCGGCGCATGGCCGATCTGCTCGGCGAGCCCCTGGGTGAGACCGTCGGTTACCGCATCCGTCACGATAGCCAGGTCTCGCCGCGCACCCGCATTGAGGTACTCACCGAGGGCATTCTCACCCGCCGCCTGCAGCAGGACCCGGAGCTTAAGGGCGTCGGCCTGCTGATCTTCGACGAGTTCCATGAGCGCAACCTGCAGGGCGATCTGGCCCTGGCGCTGGCCCTGGATGCGGCCTCGGCCCTGCGCGAAGATCTGCGCCTGCTGATTATGTCAGCCACCCTGGAGACCGAGCGGCTGGCGGCCTTTCTCGATGACGCGCCGGTGTTGCAGGGCCAGGGGCGCAGCTATCCGGTGCAGATTCAGTATCAGCCAAGGGACAGCCAGCTGCCGCCGCTGGGGCAAGCGCTCAATGGCGTGCTCAAGGCCCTGGCGGAGCAGACCGGCGATATCCTGGTGTTCCTGCCCGGGACCGGTGAGATTCGCCGCCTGGCGGAGAGCCTGCGCGAGCGGCTGGATCAGAACGGCCAGGCCGACATACAAATCTGGCCGCTGTACGCCGATCTCAGTCGTGAACAGCAGGATCAGGCGCTCAACCCCGATCCTCAGGGCCGCCGCCGCATTGTTCTGGCCACCAGCGTGGCGGAGACCAGCCTGACCATCGAGGGTATCAGCTGTGTGGTGGACCTGGGCCTGAGCCGGCTGCCGCGGTTTGATGCCAACAGCGGTCTCAGTCGTCTGGTCACGCTGCCCTGCTCACAGGCCTCGGCGGATCAGCGGGCGGGCCGCGCCGGGCGGCTGGGGCCGGGTTTCTGCTATCGGCTGTGGACCGAGGCCAGCCAGCGCCAGCGCCCGCCCAGCACCCAGGCAGAGATAGGTCAGGCGGATCTCGCCCCGCTGCTGCTGGAGGTGGCGCGCTGGGGCCTGTCGGCGATTCAGGAGCTGCGCTGGCTTGACCCACCGCCAGCCGGTGCCCTGGCCCAGGCGCGCTCCCTGCTGCAGCGGCTGGGCTTGCTAGATGCGGCCGGACGCATCACCCCCAAGGGCGAGCGGGTCAGCGGTCTCGGGCTGCATCCGCGCCTGGGCTGCC